>CAZOBD010000116.1:2425-12028 GCA_964577665.1 uncultured Hyphomicrobiales bacterium | reverse complement strand
GGGCTAAGTTATTGAATTCCCTCCCCTTGGGGAGGGTCAGGGTGGGGTTCAAGTTGAAAACAAACAGATGAAACTACTTTAAACAAATAAAAAAACAGAACTATGCTGAACATACTTGCAATAAACCCGGGATCAACATCCACGAAAATAGCTGTTTTCAAAGACAGGGAAGAATGCTTTAAGATGACCCTGAGGCACAGTCTTGAGGAGCTTTCGCCGTATAAAAACATAATTGATCAATATGAATTTCGAAAGGAAATAATCATATACGCCCTGAAAAATGCCGATATACCTGTTGAAAGCTTAGATGCGGTTGTTGGCAGGGGAGGACTTTTAAAACCCATACCCGGGGGCGTTTACAGGGTAAACGATGCCATGATAACCGATCTTAGAAAAGGCATTTTGGGTGAACATGCCTCTAATCTCGGCGGAATACTTGCCAAGGAAATAGCCAAAGCAACAGGCAAAGACATAGAAGCATACATTGTCGATCCCGTTGTCGTAGATGAAATGAACGATCTCGCCCGATATTCGGGACATCCGGAGCTTCCCCGCATGAGCATTTTTCATGCTTTGAACCAAAAAGCAGTTTCAAGGCGTTATGCTCGTGAAAACGGATTAAGATATGAGGATTTAAATCTCATAGTGGTTCACCTCGGCGGCGGTATTACTGTCGGCGCCCATCAAAAGGGGAGAGTAATAGATGTAAATAACGGCTTAGACGGCGAAGGTCCCTTTTCTCCCGAGCGTGCAGGCACAGTTCCCGTTGGTGCGTTGATAAAACTCTGTTTTTCAGGCAGATACCAGCTTCACGAAATCAGGAAGATGATAACCGGCAGAGGCGGCATAGTAGCATATCTTGGCACAAATAACGCAAGTGAAGTGGAAAGAAATGCAAAAGCCGGCGATGAACACGCTCACGAAATATTTGAGGCTATGGCTTATCAGATTTCAAAAGAAATTGGCGCTTATTCAGCAGTACTCAAAGGAAAAATTAACGCAATAATTTTGACGGGAGGGCTTGCTTATTCAGATATTATGGTTGACTGGATAAAAGAAAGAGTGGGTTTTATAGCTCCTGTACAGGTCTTCCCGGGTGAAGACGAAATGTGGGCGCTCGCAGAAAATGTTTACTTTGCTAAAACCGGCGAACTTTCAGTATTAGAATATGAATAAATTTGACGAAAAATTATAACAATGTCTCTTATAGAACAGTTTTCGAAATTCGAGAAAAACCTTAGGCCTATGATATCCCATCTGCCTCCTGAAAAGGCGGTGAGGATATTAACGAAGGGAAGAAAGGAGTTTCTTAAAAGGCTTATTGATGATATTCCGCCTGACCGTATAAAACATTCTCCGGATATATCAAAAAAAATCTGGGGGATCGAGTTTTCATGTCCTCTTTTTAATGCTGCAGGTGTTTTTAAAAACGGTTTTGGATACGAGCTTTGCGCCGCACAGGGAGCAGGAGCTTTTCTTGCCGGTACAACAACTTTTATTCCCCGCCGGGGCAATAAAAAAAACGGAATTGAGCATCCTTTTGCTTCTTATCCCCGGTCGTGCGCAGCGGCAAACTGGATGGGACTACCCAATCAGGGACATGAAGCTGTGGCTGAAAGACTTTCAAAAATAAAGAAAACAACCGGCTGTCCCATAGGAATAAGCATCAGTTCTTCACCTGAGCAGGATGGCGAAGATGCGATGGAAGGCGTTTTGCAGGGGCTGCAGATGTTTGATAAAGCAGGGGTTGACTTCATTGAAATAAACGAAAGCTGTCCGAATGTTTCTCATAAGGAAACTGTTTCGGAAAGTAAAATACCGTTACCAGAAAAAATAATATCAACCAGCTTGGATACACGTCAGCTTGAACGACTTGAATATCTCTATGAAAAATTTCTGAAAAAAAGAACCAGAAAACTACCCGTAGTTCTCAAGCTGTCTAACGATACAGATAAAAAATCTCTTGCTGCGCTGCTGGACATAATGTTTACACTCGATTTCGACGGGGTGAATATCGGCAATACTTCCACGGATTATGAATACTGTCTTTCAAAAATAGTACCTGCCGAGCAAAAACTGTTTAAATATTTTGCGGATACCTTTGGCGGAGGTATTAGCGGCGCTCCTCTTAAAGAAAAATCGCTCGATCTTGCAGGTTTTGCTGTGGAATATGTTATGAACTACCCGCCGAATCAGGAGTTCCATGTAATCCGGACAGGAGGAATAAATAGTCCAAATGATATTACCGCATCTGAAAAAGCCGGTATATCGCTGAACCAATGGTTTGCGGGCTATTTTGAAAATTTTGCCGAAAATGGCCATGCGCTGTATAAATTTTTTTTTGAAGATCTTTAAGATTTTAGAGAGCAATTAATTACATTTTTTATTTTCAAGAAGTTTTGTATTATATTACTTTTTCTTAAGCAAAATTTTACAGAAAGAGATAATGAAACTGGAAAGCATAATCGGTGAAAATAAAAAATTCATAATCTTTCTGTTTGTTTTTACTGGAGCCGTAACTGTTTTAAAAGGAATAAACCTTCCAAATTCATGGGCTTTGACCCATTATGCTTTCACATACGAAACCGGCTTTCTTAAAAGAGCATTCACCGGCACCTTTTTTTCAATGATACTTGGCGACTTCTATTTTCAGTATATTACTCTTCTTGTTATTGTCTTCCTTGTTTATTTGGCGGCTCTTTATTTACTTTTCCGGGCTGTGGGCAGAGAATTTTCGAAAAATGTGATATTTGCGGTACCCGCCTTGCTGTTTCTTACTTCGCCCGGTTTCGTTTTTTTTAATCATATTGTCGGTTATTTCGATCAGATCGGCTTTTTGATAACAATTGCCCTGATTACATTAATAAAAAGCAGGAAAATTGGTTACAATCTAATCTTCTTATTATCGGTTTTATCCTGCATTTTGCTGGTATTCATACATGAAGCACAGATTATTCTGTATGCTCCTCTGATATTTTTTGCTGTGATAACAATGAAGTTAAGGATAGATAATAGAGTTAAACCCGTTCAATTATTTACGGAGCTGATAAAATTTTCACTGCCTGTGCTGACTATTCTCGGCGCAGTGCTTTTTTTCGGTGAGACAAGCCAGACACAGATTCAGGCTTTGACTGTCTTGCTTGATTCTAAAACAGATTTCAATTACAGCGAGATGGCTTTAGGGATTTACAAGCGCAGTATGGAAACAAACTTCAAAGATATGATTTCGCTTTGGAGTGATCCTTACTTTATTTATTCTGAAATAGTATCATTCTTGGTCATATTTCCGGGAATATTTGCACTTTTTTATTATTTACATAAATCTGTTCTTAAACAGGCAGATTTATATTTTAAAATTCTGGCATATATTAGCGCCTTATCGCCTTTAGTACTGTATTCAATGGGTTTAGACATTCAGAGGTGGAACAATATAGCTTTTATAAACACTTTCTTAATATGTATTCTGCTAAACGATACAAACTCCTTCTTCCGTTATAACGATAAAAAATCATATTATATTTTCATTACGGTTTTTATTCTCCATCTTGTATCGGACAATTTCTTCTTCAAAAACGGCGATATGCACCTTTACCCTTTCAGGGAGCATCTGGAGTTTTATCTGGAAGTATTGTCTGGAAAAATCCCTTTGCCACCCGTATAAAAAATTGCATTTGACTTAATGGTATAAATATGTTATCTTGTAATTGCAAATATTCTCATATTCAAAAATTAATCAAGAAATATAGATAAATACCAAATAATCAGACAACAGCAGAAAGAAAGTTTACCGTTTTTTTGCTGCAGATTTTTTTGGAAAGGATAAAATGAAAAAAAGTCTCAAAGTAGCGGTAATAGATCTTGTAAGCAACATTCCCACAAAAGCATTATTCGCCCGGCTTATGTATCCCAATCTTGCCGGGGTGATGCCTCAGGCTGTATCTGTATGGTGCGAAGAAGAAGGGCACAAAGTAAACTATATCTGTTATACGGGTTTTGAAGATCTTACCGCGGAAATACCCAAAGAGTGCGATATCGTTATTATTAGTTCCTTCACTCAGAGCGCTCTGCTCGCTTATGCCCTTAGCGCTCTTTTTAAAAGCAGGGGAGCCGTAACGGTTCTCGGAGGACCTCATGCACGCTGCTATCCCAAGGATTCTTGTAAGTATTTCGACTATGTTCTCGGGTTTACGGACAAAGCGTTGATAAACAGAGTTCTTGAGGAAAGATCACCCAGAAAAAACAAAGGAGTTTATCTTTCTGCAGAAGGACATCCCGATGAACTGCCGGGAACACAAGCACGATGGAAATATATACATGCCGCTCTGAAAAAAGCGCCATGGATAAAGATAGTACCTATGATAGGCAGTCTCGGCTGTCCCTATAAATGCCCTTTCTGTATAGACTCCACAGTAGATTACAAGCAGATTGACCTTGATTCTGTAGGCGACAGCCTGAAATTTCTTTTGACAAAGCTCAAGAAACCTATTGTTGCATGGCATGATCCTAATTTCGGTGTCCAGTTCGATGAGTTTATGGAAACAATCGAAAGAAACGTGCCCGGGGGTAAAATTGATTTTATTGCCGAAACAAGTCTTTCGCTCTTATCTGAGAAAAAAGTGAAAAGACTTGCAAAAAACGGTTTCAAAGCTCTTCTGCCGGGCATTGAATCATGGTACGATATGGGCAATAAATCGAAATCAGGTAAAAGAAGGGGGATGGACAAGGTTATACAGGTTTCCGAACAGATTAATATGATAATGGAGCATATACCATATCTGCAGGCAAATTTTGTCTTGGGGCTTGACTCAGATGAAGGCAGTGAGCCTTTCGAGCTGACTAAGAAATTCATTGATTTGGCTCCGGGCGCTTTCCCGGGATATTCACTTATGTCTGCTTTTGGAAAAGCGGCGCCTTTAAATCTGGAGCTTCAGCGCGAGGGCAGGGTGCTCGGCTTCCCGTTTCATTTTCTTGATAACAATGCCGCTATTAATATTCGTCCTAAGAATTACGGTTGGATTGACTTTTATAAACATGTTATAGACCTGACACGGTATTCTATGTCGCCTTCGGTTATCAGTAAAAGATTTTATGCAAATAAAGCTTTTGTACCGCGATGGATGAATTTTGTAAGGGCAATTTCCAGCGAAGGATATGGCAGAATAAGAAATTTCGGAAAGATTATCTATCATTTGGAAAACAACCGTCAATTCCGCGAATATTTTGAGCAGGAATCAAATCGAATCCCCGCATATTATACAGATATTATCCGAAAGGATTTGGGCAGGTTTGCTCAGTGGCTGCCAAATGGCGCGATAGAGCATGATGCATACGAATATCTTCACGATGCAGAGCAGAATAATCATCAATTTTCTGCACCAATGAGCTGCGGAAAATCACATTCCGAGTAAAATAGACCCGACTTTAAGCAGGAGTATGAAACTTAAGAATGCCTCAAGGATTTAACAGAAACTGTAATCGCATTTACAAGCTTTTTAAAATCTTTGCTGCCAAGAAGTTCCGGGAAGTCGAGCAGAAAATCGTCCACTCGTTTTTGGTCGAGGTGCATGGCTTTTATCAGATAGTCGGTAGTTCGTTTCAAATCTTTAGATTTTGCGAATGCCTTAGCCATAGAATAATAGCCTTCTGCCCAGTCCGGCGCTGCTTCTATCATATTATTAAAAATTTTCTTTGCATCATCTATCATCTCCAGTTCAAAATATGTCATGCCGAGGTCAAATAGGCACTCTGTATTTTCCGGCTGCAGAGCGACTACCTTTCTGTAGCATTTCAGAGCTTCCTCATGGCGGTTCATATTATACAGCATATCTGCCTTTGCATACCACAGCTCAGGATTTTTATCGTTTATGCTTAGAGCCTTGTTGTAGTCTCTGAGAGCTTTGTCGTACTGCTCCAGACTATCATAGCAGACTGCTCTGCCAAAATATGGTGAGAAATACTCCGGAGCCATTTCTATTATCTCCGAAAAGATCTCGATAGCTTTCATGTAGTTTCCGGAATCACCGTAAACACTTGCTAAGTTGTGAAGCGTTTCCATATCTCCGGGATTGCACCTCAGGGCATCCTCGTAATATTTTATTGCATCGTGCAGTCTGCCGAGGGTGCTGTATATATTTCCGATATTGTAAAGAGCCATAAAATAATCGTCTTTAATGGCAAGGAGCATCTCGAAGGCATCAATTGCCTGATAATACTGCTCTTTCTGGCTGTGTAATATGCCGAGATTGTACCAAAGCTCATAATCATAAGGATCGTCGTCGATAGCCTTACTGTAAAAAGTAACGGCTTTGTCTATATTATCTATACATTGGTAGCAGTAGGCAAGTTCCTGAAATGCATCTTTTCTGAAGGGTTCCGAACCTGTTAAAAACTTAAATATTTCAATAGCCTCATCGTATTTCTCCATGATCTCAAGTGTAATGGCTTTTTGGAACATTGCCTCTTCGTTCTCGGGATCAAAAACCAGAATTTCATCGAAAAGTTCAATAGACTCTTTATTGTATCCGAGCTGTGAAAGTGCTATTCCTTTATTTAGCAGCGCTTCTTCGTCGGAAGGGTTCAGCGCCAGCGCCTTGTCGATTGCTTCCATGGCAGGTGCCGGGTCGTCCAGATTTATCAGAATTACAGCTTTTTTAAGCCATGCCTCTGATGAATAGGGAATAAACTCTATCCATGCTTCACAAAACTCGAGAGCATCTTCGAATTGCTGCTTTTCTATGCAATACTGAACAAGTCCTTCAAGAATATCTATGCTCGGGGCGCTTTCCTCGCCGTAATTCCTTCTTCTTATTATTTTACGGTAATGTCTCAGCTTGCTTTCCATGTCGTCGTGGAAGTTCTGCTCTCCGCCTTCTCCGTCAAATCCTGTATAACTCATTGCTTTTCCGTTTTAATAATCTACACATTACAATTTTACAATACGATTTAGACAAATCCAAATTATATGGTAAAAATGTTGAAAAATTGTTGCAGGGAATAATTAAGATTTGTTGATTTTTGAAAACATGTTTATAATTTGAAACTTATCTGCATGACATATCCCTGTTTTTGGCTCTCTTTTTGTGGAAAAAAAAGGTCTTTCTGCAAGTGTGGAACCAGATATCCTATTGCAGTTCCCACTATCATGCCCGTAATTACATCGCTAAAGTAATGCAAATCGGCGGCTATACGAAGATAAGACGTGAAAGCCGCTAAAGAAAGAGCGCCTGTCCAGATAAAACCGCTTTGTGCAGGGTAGCTTTCCTCGAGGGTATAAGCTCCCGCCACTGCTAATGAAAATGAAAAGCTCGCGTGTCCGCTGAAAAATGATAAATTCGCATCATTGCCGAGTTCTGCCGCCGTATATGTGCCGAATCGCACTCCCGGTCTCTGTCTTCCCGCAATATATTTTACTGCATTCGTTATCAATCCGTTTAATAGGAAAACCTCGACGTTCATTAACAGGATTTTTGAGTAATCTTGCTCGGAGATAGCTGGTGCTAAGGCTATCGAAGGGAAGATTACTCCGTAGAGGCATATGTCGCTGATGTTTCCTGCTGTGCTGGGCGAATCCCACTTTAATATGCTGCGAACAAACAAGTCCATGCCGGGGGCTTCTGTCCATCTGGGGGCGCCGGGCGCCAGTTTGTCAAAAATGCCGATATTGCTGTCGTTGGAGGTTACCGTTTTGCTCGACCCGGCGCTTGTATTTAACGCGTTTAAGCTCGTGCTTAACGACAAAAATACTATAATGAACAAGATATTTTGCATTTTGAACATATTTTTTTATTTGATGTTATTGTTTTTTCCTTATCTGACTGAATTTTCTTATTTCCTTATTAAATATATTTAGTATTTGAAGCAGTTTTTTTTATATTTGAAACAGTTTTTTCAGTATTTGAAACAGTTATTTTATCTCCTGACGCTGTTATTTTGTTATCTTAAGCAATTTTTTTATTCTTTGAAGCAGTTTTTCCTTTATAAGACAGTATAATATTTTATAAATAACCAGTTTTTTCTTCCGCTGATTATTGTATTTCATGTTTGTATTCAGTAATTTTGTCATTTTAAAGAATTATAACGGCATATAACATGAACGAAAGCCAAAATAACGAAAATAATTCACAATTTAAAACGCTAAAAGTATCTTTTATCTCAATTTCTCACTTTATTAACGACAATTATCAGGCATTTATCCCTCCAATTTTGCCTTTATTAATAGAAAAATTCAATATGACCATGTTTATGTCGGGTTTGTTACTCTTTTTTATGCGTTTTCCCTCCATTTTAAATCCCGCTGTCGGCGTTTATGCGGATAAAATGCGAATTAAAAGCTTTATTGTCGCAGCTCCTTTGGTTACTGTCGCATCAATTTGTCTTGTTGTCGTCGTTCCGGCTTATGCTTACGTTGTTATTTTGCTTTTAGTCTCAGGCATAGCATCTGCTTTCTATCACGTACCGGCTCCTGTCTTAATCAGAAGGTATTCAGGCAGAAAGATTGGTACCGGTATGAGCTTTTTTATGCTCGGGGGCGAACTTGCAAGAACTACAGGGCCTCTAATAATCCTCTGGGCGGTCGCTGTTTGGGGATTTGAGGGAGCCTGGAGGATTGCTGTGCCGGGCATTTTGCTTACGGCAGCTCTCGGCTTCTTTATTAAAGACGTTCCCATGCAATCTGTCAACACTGGCATACGCAAAAGGGATATGCTTTTATCTACTTTAAAAGGATTAAGGAAAATTTACATAATTATTGCGGGTCTTGTCTTCGGAAAAGCATTCCTGCAGGTCGCGCTAACATCATTTTTACCTGTTTACATGACAGATAAAGGCGTAAATTTATGGCTTGCAGGCGCTTCTTTGGCACTTTTGGAACTTGCAGGTGCCGCTGGCGCATTTTTAGCAGGTCCTGTCGCCGATAAAATAGGCAGGAAAAGACTTTTAATGTTCGTGTTCATCGTTTCTCCTGTATTAATGCTTGTTTTTATCCTTACTGACGGCTGGATAAGCGCTCCTTTACTCATTTTATTGGGATTACTCATCTTTTCAGCCACTCCTGTCTTCCTTGCCATCGTCCAAGACATGGAGCCTGACTTCCATGCCTCTGCCAACAGCGTATATATGACCATTAATTTCGTTATTGCATCCGTAGTAGTGTTTTTTATCGGCTGGTTAGGAGATATAATACCTCTAAAAACAGTATATTTAATCTGTACGGCAATATCTGTGGCAGGCATACCTTTCGCTGCGGCTCTTCCATCAAATAAATAACGCGTCAAAATCATATCTGTCAAAATAAAATTACCCGCTGTAAGAGTAAATTTATTTAATGTACGAATAAAATACATAGCTGTCAGAATTAATATTATATTTGTATAAGTAAAATATATATCTGTCAATAATGAATTACTATTTGTCTAAATAAAATTAATAGATGTAATAATAAAAATACTATATAATCAAATAATATTAAATTATGAATAAATAAAAATAATATATGTCATAATAAAAAGATAAACCTATATAATATAATTATAAAAAGTAATGATTAAATCTATATTTGAAGGATTTAAAAAGGTATTTGAAGGATTTAAAAAGGTATTTGAAGGA
>CAZOBD010000116.1:0-2325 GCA_964577665.1 uncultured Hyphomicrobiales bacterium | reverse complement strand
TATTTGAAGGATTTAAAAAGGTATTTGAAGGATTTAAAAAGGTATTTGAAGGAAATAAAAGTATATTTGAAGGAATTAAAATAGTATTTGAAGGAATTAAAAGTGTATTTGAAGAGATAAAATTAGAAAAAACAGAGACAGCATTATAAATAATTAGATCAAATATATAAAAAATTAGTTATAAAATAAAATTTATTAAAACATAAAACAAAAAAATTGATAAAATATATAAGAAAAGATGTATAGCGGAAGAAATAATTATTACATTATCATTCTTAACTCTTTCAAACGATATTTTTTTCCCACCATATGTTTCATATTCGGTGCATAAGTAGTTTTTTTAAAGTAACACTGCCTTTCCGGCTGCTCTTCCTTCTTTGCCATTACGTACAGATACTGTGCCTTCTCTTTTATCAGCATCTCAAGATTGTTAATTTCACCCAGAAACTCCGGCATTTCCTGCATCGATATTTCATAAAAGAAAACTATCCGCCACAGAATATAATGCTCGTCGATAAAATGGCGCATAAAATAGGTTATATACTCCGTTTTGAGCTTCAAAATATGCGTACGGTCGTTTTCCACGATAAATGCCAGCAGCATCCTGCCCTTAAACTCCTCTTTAAATTCCTTACAGTTCATTATATTATAAAAAAACGATATAAAAATATATTATGATTATGTAATATTATAATAAAATATGTTAAGACCATAAAAATACTCTTTCAATATATAAAAAAACTCGTTCATATAATAAAAAAACTCGTTCATATAATAAAAAAACTGCGTCATTATATAAATATTTCTGCTCATTAATAAAAATAATAAAATTATAAAAAAAAATAATTTGTTGTTTGTATTCTCCTATTTATTCATTAACTTAGAATATTTCAACAGATGATAAAATGCAGGATTTCCCGAACATACCGGATGGCTCAGTAAAGAAAACGGATGCCTACAAAAGCAATGTAAGCCGGCAAGATTACTATCCGCCTCAGTCAAAAGGCAAAAAAAGTGCGTCAGCAAAGGTGCATAAAGGGGAAATAGTGCACGGAACAATCTTAGAAACGCCAAATACGAAGCAGGCAGTGGTAAAATTGCCGACAGGAGTGTTCCGCGCTTACTTAGATGGCAGTCTGAGGCAGGGCGATTCCCTTTTTTTTAAGATAGCGGAGACGTCCCCTTCGTTAGTATTAAAAATATATGCGGCAGCAATAGGTAAGTCCGGTTCAAATAACGAAAAACCGGAGCAAGTAATACGAATGCTTAATCTACCTCGCCGGGAATTTTATACAGAACTAATAAAATGGCTGCGAGATTTCCAATCGACAATCTCAAGAGATGAACTGACGGCGATGTATAACAATTTTACGCTGCTAAACAAAGAAGATATAAAGAAAGCAGGTGCGCCGCATATATTTAGGATGCTTTTTTTTATGCAGGAGCTGGGATTGCCCTTCTCGCGGGTGGCATTTTTGCGTCTGCTGCCGGTATTTCTCGGACAGCAGGCGCTTCGACAGCGGCTAAAGAGGCTGGAAGAGAGTATAAAGAACCTTCCGGAGGATTATCGGGAGAAAACAGCCGCTCTTTTCAACAAATTACGCGATACGAAAACGCCGCTATCGTATTTGATCAGGTCATTTTCGCTTGATATGAGTTCGGAACTGTATAAACTATTGTCGGAAATTACCTCAAAATATGCCCGAAGCGAATCTCCTATGATATATGAGGCTTCAACAGCCGCCGGAGACATCCTCGACACAATTGAATCGCAGGCAGTTTACAATGCAATAGCGCGTTACGGGAATATGCCCTTTTATGTATATCTGCCGTTCGTTATAAACGACAGCCTTCAGATTGTGCAAATGAAAATAATGAAGGAAGCAGCAGGCGCTCGGGGAAAAGAATCAGCCAGGTTCTCATTTTCTGCCCCCGCAGGCAGTCTCGGTGAAATTGACACACAGGGATCTGTATTTGACAACATCCTTTCAATAAAACTTCTTGCGGAAACAGATGAAGCTGTCAATGCTCTTAGAGAAAAAAAGGGGACTTTAGAGAACTCTCTTCGTTCTATGAATTTTGACCTTAGAGCCGTAACTATTCAAAAAAGATCTTATGATGGTGATGAGTTTATAAATGATTTGGCGAGAAGCAGGCAGCAAAATTTTACGGTTGTAGTATAAAAAATCCATAAAATATTTGCAGTTTTAAAAAATTTTATTATATTTGTACTTCGTCTTCGGACGCGGCAGAAAAAGGGGTCGTAGCTCAGCTTGGTTAGAGCGCCAGTCTGTCACACTGGAGGCCGCGAGTTCGAGTCTCGTC
>CAZOBD010000115.1:10352-12111 GCA_964577665.1 uncultured Hyphomicrobiales bacterium | reverse complement strand
ATCAGCGGAAACACCCGCCTGACAAGGCAGATGGCTGTGGTTAAGTAAAACTTTTCTCTCTCAACGCCTCCAACGTTGCGGGCTTCGCTTTTGTTCTGCGAAGCCCTTTTTTTATGAGTAATTTTATAAATGAATATTTTATATGGAATTGGGATGATTCCTTTCGGGAGATTGCTTCATCGCTTCGCTCTTCGCAATGACTTAGCAGCAACTTGGTATAAGAAGTTTTGTCAAGGCGCAAAGAAGATGATTTTCGAAGGGTTAACACCTGTTTTAAACTGAATTAGAGGAGAGTTGTAATTCGTATGAGAATAAACACTTACCTTTCCTGAAGACTGATAATTAAGTGCGTTTCCAATCCACAGGGAGCCGTCAAAGGGAGAAACAGCGGCGCAGTACCAGTTTTCGTTCTTATTTGAGTTCTTAATAATCAATTCAGGCTTTGATTCTTCCTTTTGTAAATTAATTTTGTAAACACCTGAAATATTTGCAGCGTATAGATATTTGCCGTCCGGTGAAATGACAGCTTTTTCAGCATCAAAACGCCATCTGCGGGTCTCTTTCAAGTCGTTTAAAGAATATTCGATAATGCCTCCCAGAGAATCAGGCTGAGAAGGAAGATGACGGAAGGTACAGTAAATTCTTGAATTTATTGTGTTTACTAAAATCTCAACCGGATTGGGCGCGGCAGGAATGATTTTTACCTCTGCGAGAATTTTTTTATCAATAACGGAAATAGTGCCTGCTTTTGGGATGTTAGAAAGATAATCACCGTAGCCGGAGTTGACCGCAAAAACGTAGCTGCCGGAGCCGTCAATACCCTCTGGAGCGGGACCTGTCTCGATTTTGCGGTCGAAAGCCTCGTAAGTTTTGGGGTTAAACGTCCTGAGACAGTGATTGTATAGGTCAGAAACGAAAGCGAGGGTGTCGGAAGCTATGTAAATCTTCCTCGGATAAGAATTTCCTCCGAAATCAATCCTGCCCAAAGACCTGCCTGTTTTAATGTTGACCGCCTCGATGATCCCTGACTCCGAAACAGCAATAAAAGCCGTATCCCCCTTTAAAATAATATCATTGGCAATATCGCCAAGCGGGGAATTATTCGCATTTAGAAAGTAATTATTCATCAATTTTGCATTGGAAATCTCAAAAGCCGAGAGCGAGGAATTGTTCATTCCCCACAGCCCTTCGCACAGAATTAAAGCGGCGCTGCCGGAGATATTTCCGTCAGTTTCAGGGGGTTCCGCAGGCTGTTTAACGCAAGAAGGAAGAAAAACAGCAAAAAACAGAAGAATCAACATATTATTTCTAAATATCATACGTCATAAAAATAGTCATTATTTGGCGGAAAAGAAAAAAATATTTGCAGAAGCCAAAAAAAAGCGTTAGATTTGTATCCCGACGAAACGGGGTGTAGCGCAGCCCGGTAGCGCGCTTCGTTCGGGACGAAGAAGTCGGAGGTTCAAATCCTCTCACCCCGACAGGAAAGTTTTCATGACAGCACCTTAGCCCTTGTACAGCAATAGCTTGCAAGGGCTTTTTTTTTCAAGCACATTTAATTTGCTTTGAGGAAAATAATTAACTCTAAATTTATTGGCACTAGGGATAATTAATTCATTTTTGAACGAGTCAAATTATCCTAATAAACGCTCCTCTGTTAATTTGAGCGCCATAATTTAGTTTCTTAACAAGATTTTCCGATATTTGAACGTATTAATTCATCTTTTGAACGAATCAAATCATCTTTTGAACGAATCAA
>CAZOBD010000115.1:8870-10252 GCA_964577665.1 uncultured Hyphomicrobiales bacterium | reverse complement strand
TTGAACGTATTAATTCATCTTTTGAACGAATCAAATCATCTTTTGAACGAATCAATTTATCTTTTGAATGTATCAAATCATCTTTTGAACGAATCAATTCATCATTTTTACGTGTTGATTTGTATTGCGTCGTACTTGCAGGTGTCGAGGCAGTTCTGACATTCCCTGCAGGACGAGTTTTTTATCTCGGCGACTTCGTTTTTTCTTTCAATGGCATCGTAATCGAAGTAGGCGGGTTCGTCGAAGCAGTCGCCGCAGCTTGTGCAGCGCTCTTGAATCACGTGCGGAGCTTCCCAGCCGGCGGGTTTTATTTTGCTGACGGCGTCAAATTCGCAGATGTTGAAACATTCACCGCATCTGGTACAGTCATTTTGCTCGATGAACACCTTGGCGGGATTAATGGCGTCGTAGGGACATTCGCTGACGCAGTCTCCGCATCTTGTGCATTTGTCAACGTCAATGCTGGCTTTGTCATTTATCGTAATGGCGTCCTCGGGGCATATATTTACGCATTCAAAATGGCATCTGTCGGGCTTGCACCTTCCGCGAACGGTGTAATATTCCTTTTCATACGCGATGCAGTCTCCTTCTAACGCGCATTTTTCTATGCAGTCGCCGCATCCGACACAGCTTTGCTCGTCAATTTCATATCTGGACAAAATAATTGCAAAGGCGTCGTCGGGGCAGCGCTCCATGCACTTGCCGCATTCTATGCAAAGCTCTTTATTTATAGTATATAACGACTTTTCAGGCAATATAATCGCGTCATAGAAGCAGGCGTCGAGGCAGTCGCCGCATCCGACGCAGTTATTTTCATCAATAAACACATCAATAGAGACGCTGAACGGATTATCTTTTGTGCAGGCAGAAATAATTGTACCGCTAAACGCGGCAGAAAGGCATATAAGCCCGCTATTTTTCATAAATACTCTGCGGGAGCATTTATTGTCAATATTTTTTCTTTCCATAATCATATTTTTATATTATTTGAATAAAAATTATTATATGCTGTTAATGTTATTAATAAATATAATAAACCTTTATTATAATATATTATTATAAATAATAATACTGTATAAATAAATTTATTATAATATGTTATATAATCATTATAATATAGGAACAAATATATATATGACTGTTACAAATACACATAAGATCGTTTCAAATATTTATTTGCCTGCTTCAAATACCAATTTGAACGCTTCAAATATAGAAATAATTGCTTCAAATACATTTTCAATTGCTTCAAATACATTATCTATTGCTTCAAATACATTATCAATTGCTTCAAATACATTTTCATATGCTTCAAATACATTTTCATATGCTTCAAATATAGTATTAATCGCATCAAATACACATTTAACTGCATCAAATAT
>CAZOBD010000115.1:0-8770 GCA_964577665.1 uncultured Hyphomicrobiales bacterium | reverse complement strand
ATGCTTCAAATATAGTATTAATCGCATCAAATACACATTTAACTGCATCAAATATTTAAATAACTGCATTATATAATTAAATAATTTACTCATATTATTATGATTCTTTTTCAAATATATTAATATTACAAACAGTTATTAATTTAACATTCTAATATATATTTATAACTTATTAAAATAATAATATAACTCCATAATATACTTATATGACAGCTTTAAATACCTATATGACTAAATTATAATTATAATTAATTACATAATAACTATATTTGACAGGCTTATAAAAATAATTGACTTCATCATATTACTCATAAAGGAATTAATAATATAATATGATTCGTTCATATATATTAAAAACATTATCAAATATATAATTAACAGGTTAAAAATATAAATTAAGGCATTCATATATTATAATAATCTGATAAGCAGCTTAAATTATTGTATCAAATACTAAATTAATTTGTTAAGTAATAGATTATTAAATGCCAGCGCATATTTCAATTCGTCCAGCCCAGTCATTTTCTTTTAATTTATTCGATTTGATATGCGCAGCAATAATCGCTATTATGAAATGACCAAATAAATTTACGACAGCTTCTATGTCTATTTCTTCAATATTGTATTGAGTTGTCTGCAAAATATATTTGAGGCGTAAAAAGGTGTGCCAATTCCATGCAAAATCGTGTTTGACTGCGGCATAAACCGCCGGAAGATCTCTCGAATCCATGCGCATCACTTCACCGAGATATAAATTGCTGAAAGCAGGGAAATATTTTGCCCCCTTATCTAATTTGACTTTACCAAAATATCCCGCCTCGAAGTTAGTATTGCCTGCGGCGCCCCACATAATGCTTTTTTTCACTTCAAAATAATAAATAAGAGCGTTATTATGCGATGCAGCCTGCACCAATGCCTCTGCTTCGAGTTCAAAACCCGCCGGAAGATTGAAAAATGCCATTCCGCCTGCGTAAAATTTGTTTTCCTTAAACTCAGCGCCAAATTCGTCATAGACAATTAGCCCTATGTGTTAAACAGCAAAAGGAATAACGCCGCCATCATCTGAATTGTCGAAGTCCTCGAAGACTTCAAACTCATCAGCGGCAAAAACGTCTTCGTCAGGAGATGAATTAACTTCGCCAGGGGATGAATTAACTTCGCCAGGGGATGAATTAACTTCGCCAGCGAATGCCTCAAAGAATTCATCTTCACTTACAACTGTTTCATCATCTTTTTCGCCGGCGGCAGCTTTTCCGGAAAACCATTTAAAGACTGCTCCGGCGATGTTAGCTTCAAAAAGATTAGCGCCCGCCTGCGTTCCTCGAACGGCATAAAACGTTCTGCGAGTGCCGCAAAAGTCTCCCATTCGTGCAAAACTGCGCTCGACAGTGCCAGCAGTAAAATTAAGCCTGTAAGCAGATGAATTAACGGCGGCAGTAAGCCCTAAAACACGTTCATCAAGGAGGAAAAAGTCGCCAAGAACCGTGCTTCGAAGCCCAGCGGTAAGTTCGGCGCCGTCAGGAGCATATTTGTAGAAAGCCTCGCGGTATCCGAAGCGCTTTTTGTTAGTATTGTCATGCTTAGGATTTAAAACATCGTGGTCAAAAATGTTCCACATCTTGTAAGCAGGCTCAAAATACAATTCATGAGCGCCGTCGTCGAGCCTCAAATCTAATCCGGGAACGAAAAGGAAGTTGACGGCATCCCTCCCGGAGAAATTTCCGCGTGCAAAAGTAGCCTCGAAAGCCCAAGAAAGCGGGGAATCTTCGTACAATGGCTTGAAGTGGCCGCCAAGAATGCTTCTGCAGTCCCACTGAGACGAAGAAACAGCGGCAGCAAGGAAGAAAATCAGTACAGCAGAGAATATATTTCGTTTCATAATAGCCAAAACCTGTTAAAAACAAGAAAAAACAGCTGCAGCAATATTGCCGGGGGTTCATGTAAAACAAAAAATTGCATCAGAGACAAAAATATGATAATTATTTCATCTGAGCAAGAGTTAATTATTTCAGTAAACTTTTACATTAACAGGAATGAGCGCCTCATTTAACATTAGAATTCTGACAAAAGACGAAAACAGCGTTACAGATGACCCGCGCCATTACTACAGAAACGACGGCACTAACTACATCGGCGCTTTTGAGTATGGAGGATTAGCAACGCTCATACCCGCTTTAGGCGAATGGGGCATAGCAGCTCTTTTGATTCTTATGCTAGTATTCGGCGGCTGGTTCGTTTACAGAAAATTTTCTTAGATTCTAAATTATGGGTTCTATCAAAAACATTGCGGATTGAAAAAAGTGAAGTTATAGTTTTTTTTGGTAATCATAATTAATGTTAAATAGCTGCATTTTTTTTATTTAAGATTATTTGTCGTATTGCTGATGTTGAAAAGTACCGCTTTTTTATTTTCAAAATATCTATTTAAAAAGCAGAGCTGTTAAACATTCATAATAACAGATAATAAAAAGGCATCTATCAATCTTATAGAGATAGCGCTTACTTCAATAAAGCAGATAACAATTATAGACAAAATAAATTTACACGCTGTAAATGAGGAAGAACCATAAATTTCTTGTTATCCGCTTCGGTAATATTGATTAATCCATCATTCCGTTATTCTTATGCCGTCTATTCAATTCAAACTATGCTAAATTCTTTACTATAAAAGAAATAAATCACTCCTAAAATAGTTTACTATAACTAAAAGAAATATTTGTTTTATCGAATATATTGGGAGGAAAAATGGATAAGCATTTATGGAAACCTAGAAAAGTAGTAATAACGGGAGCAGGAGAGGTTGGTTCAAATTTTGCATACGCCCTTGCTATCAATGGTGCAGCCGACGAAGTCTGCCTGTATGATCTGCATCAGGAATTTGCAAAAGGACAGGCGATGGACCTATCCCACGGCGAGCCTTTTTACAACAATGTTAATATAAAAACCGCAACTACTGAGGATTATGCAGACGCACATGTTATTGTAATAACAGCCGGAGCGAAGCAAAAGTCCGGAGAAACACGCTTAGATTTGCTGAAGAAAAATTCAGAAATCATTACTTCTGTTATTTATGATATAAAAGAACAGAATTCCGGAGCAGTGATAATCGTTGTTACCAATCCCGTCGATGTATTGACTTATGCCGCATGGAAACACTCCGGTTTTGAAAGGAGCAGGGTAATAGGATCGGGTACGGTGCTCGACAGCTCGCGTTTCCGCTATATACTAAGCAGGCATACGGAGGTTGATATACATAATATTCATGCTTATATTCTCGGTGAACACGGAGACAGTGAATTTGCTGCCTGGAGCATGACTAATGTCGCAGGGATGCCCGTTGACGAGTTTTTCCGAGGTACCCCGGCATGGAATCATTTGAAAATTGAAATTCAAAAGCAGGTGCGTCAGAGCGCTTATCATATCATAGATTACAAAGGCGCCACGAGCTACGGCGTAGGTCAGGCACTTGTTCGCATAGTTGGTGCGATACTAAGAGACAAGCACAGCATACTGACAGTATCTACCGTGCTTAATGGAGAATACGGACTTTCAGGGCTTGCTATGGGAGTACCGTCTGCAGTAGCAAAAAATGGGGCTGAAAACATAATGGAGGTCAATCTTAGCGAAGATGAAAAAGAATCAATGAAAAGATCTGCCAATATCCTTGAAGAACAGATAAACAAGCTCGGGCTCTGAAATAGATATTAATTTCTAATCAATTTATCCCTGAGTCGGAATCACACAAGAAATCACCGATACGTTTTCATAATATCTCCAAAATGTTAAAAAAACAGGTAAAGTGTTTAGAGTGAGGAATTAGGAGTCGGCTATTTATTTGAAATACAGGTAATTATAAAAAGTGCTTAGTGGTCGCTGCTGGATTCGAACCGGCGGCCTTTCGCGTGTGAGGCGAACGCTCTAGACCAACTGAGCTAAGCGACCTTAATTAAGTATGCAAAATTAAGTTTTTTTGAGATTAATGCCAAATCTTATTTTTTTGCTAAGTTTGAATAAAAAAATGCTTCAAAATTATTTTTCTTTTGCAGGAATCTGCCGTATAAGACTTTCGGAAGATTGGTGCTTCCGAAAGTCTTATAAAATCCCGGCAGAAATAATAAACCTAATTAAGAAAAACCTGAACTTACATCATTTCGATAATCATGGCATTTGCTTCGCCCCCGCCTATGCAGAGCGAGGCTATTCCGTATTTCTTTCCGGTTTTTTTCAAAGCATAGATTAAAGTCGTAAGTATCCTTGCACCCGAAGCTCCTATGGGATGTCCCATAGAAACCGCTCCGCCGTGGATGTTCATCTTATCATAAGAGATTCCGAGCTTCTTTGCTGTGATCATCGGCACAACGGAAAATGCCTCGTTCACTTCGAAAAGGTCGATATCCTCAAGTTTCATATCGGCTTTTTCAAGTACTTTTGTGATTGCTTCGGCAGGAGCCGTTGTGAACCACTGAGGGCTTTGCGCATGAGAAACGTGAGCGATTACTTTAGCAATCGGTTTCAAACCTTTGGCAGAGGCATTTTCATCGGAAGTAACGACTAAAGCAGCGGCTCCGTCATCTATTGATGAAGCATTTGCGGCAGTTACCGTTCCGTCCTTTTTGAAAACAGGCCGTAGGGCAGATACCTTATCAAATTTTACTTTTCCCGGTTCTTCATCTTTATCAACAGTAACCGAACCTTTTCTCCCTTTTATTTCCACGGGAATTATCTCTTCGTCGAACCAGCCTTTCTCCTGAGCTTCCAAAGCGCGCTTGTAGCTTCTGACGGCATATTCATCCTGCTCCTCGCGGGAAAAGCTGAATTCCGAGGCGCATAGTTCACCTGAGTTTCCCATGTGCGTGTTGCTGTACGGATCCCATAACCCGTCGTGAATCATCAGGTCAACAAGTTCACCGTTGCCCATGCGGTATCCTGTTCTTGCATTAAATGCTGCATAAGGGGCATTTGTCATTGACTCTTGACCGCCTGCGACAATAGTGGATGCATCGCCGAGACGGATTGCCTGATCAGCCAGCATGACGGATTTCAGACCGCTGCCGCAGACTTTATTGATGGTCATGCACTGCACTTTTTCGGGCAAACCGGCATAAATACTCGCTTGACGGGCAGGTGCCTGTCCGAGACCTCCCTGTAAAACATTGCCCATTATTACTTCGTCAATATCCTCATTTGAAACGCCGGAACGTTTGACTGCTTCTTTGATAGAAACTGCTCCGAGTTGAGGTGCGCTCATCGCTGAAAGAGAACCCATAAAAGCGCCGATTGGGGTTCGCACTGCCGATAGGATTACTGTCTGCATAGAATAACCTTTCTTTGTTTAATAATACAGAAATAAACTATAAAAAAATAAAACAAAAATATTTCGTTAAATATTCATTCAAAAGATACAAAAAAAAATAAATAATTTTAAATTTTCTGAGAAAGATTTTATATTTGTGCTTTAACAAAAGATAAAAACTATAATAAAGATAAATGTTAATCAAACAAATAGAAGCCGGACCAATTGGTACCAACTGCTACCTAATCCACGAAGGAGCAGGCAGCGAGGCAGTTTTGATAGACGCGCCGACAGAAGCAGCTTTTTTGATGATGCCATTTATCGAAGAAAATAATATCCGGCTTCGCGCTGTTTTTCTTACGCATTCACACTGGGACCACACTATGGATGCACCTGAGTTTCGCAGAAAAACAGGAGCGGCTGTATATATTCATAAAGACGACGAGCATCGTCTTTTGAAACCGATGGAATACACAAGCATACCCGTCCCTTTTGAGATAGAACCTTTTAGTGCAGATAAATACTACAAACAGGGAGATATTTTAAAGACCGGAAATTTTACGTTCGAGGTGAGGCATACTCCCGGACATTCTGAAGGCGGGGTTGCGCTGGTCGAGCATGTTCATAAGTCAGTTTTCTGCGGCGATACACTTTTTAACGAAGGAGTAGGACGGGTGGACCTTCCCGGAGGAAACTGGGATACTCTTGTAAGCTCTATTAAAAACAAACTGCTAACTCTACCCGATGATTATAAAGTTTACAGCGGTCACGGACCCACTACTTCCATCGGGCACGAGAAAAAAAGCAACCCTTTTTTGCTGAATATTTAATTTTATAATTCTATGAATATACATGGTTTATTGTAATATTAATAAAAATTCATTCTTAAGTAATATAGTTCTTAATGAAGTTTTTGTAAGTTGTATATTTGTAATAGTGTCTCTGGCAGGATGTTATTCATTCACGGGCGGGACCGTGCCGGAGCATTTGAAAGATATTTATATTGCAACCGTAAACGATAACAGCGGTTACGGCAATCCCGCCTACAGAAGTACACTGACAGAAAATCTCATTGAAAAGTTCCGTAATGACAGCCCTTTCAGGCTGGTCGAGCGGGGCGGCGACGCAAGGCTGGAAGTATCAATCACTTCTATTAGCGATCAGACGATGACCGTCAGCCCCGGTGAACTTGAAACAGAGAGAAAAATTAACGTAACGTGCCAAGCTGTGTACTATGACAGAGTTAAAAACAAGGAAATTTGGAAAAAAACATTTTCAAATGGCCAAGTTTATGATTTGGCAAATGCTCAGGCAGCGCGGGACGAGGCAGTAAACCTCGCCCTTGAGCAGATTTCTGATGATATACTGCTCGCAGTTGTTTCGGGCTGGTAGTTAAATATTATGTTGAAAACAAGGGGCTTTTTCAGCCTATGGAAACTTTTTTACTGGTGATCTATTTTATATCACTTACCGTGCTGTTCGGTTTCGGTATTCACGGGATTGTTTTGCTGTATTATTACCACAAAACGATTCATCTGCCGGAACCCGAAGACGTTGAACCCGATGAATATCCTCTCGCTACCATACAGCTTCCGATGTTTAACGAATATTATGTAGTCGAAAGGCTGATACGAGCCGTCTGCAAAATTGACTATCCCAAGGACAAGCTTGAGATACAAGTGCTTGACGATTCCATTGACGAAACTCAGCATCTGGCACAAAAACTTGTAGCCGAATACAAAGCAAAAGGTTACGACATAGAGTACATTCACCGCATTGACAGGAGCGGATTCAAAGCCGGAGCCTTGAAAGCCGGACTTGAAAAAGCAAAAGGTGAATTTATTGCCATCTTCGACGCCGATTTTGTTCCTAAGCCTGAGTTTTTGAAAAAGACTATTCCGTATTTCAAAGATGAAAGCATAGGATGTGTTCAGACGAGATGGGAGCATTTAAACGAAGAGTACTCCTTTCTGACACGTTCTCAGGCGCTTGCTCTCGACGGTCATTTCGTGATAGAGCAGCAGGTTCGCAACAAGGCAGGATTTTTCATAAATTTCAACGGTACTGCAGGCATCTGGAGAAAAGAAACCATTATTGACGCCGGGGACTGGCAGCCCGATACCCTCACAGAAGATCTCGATCTAAGTTACCGGGCACAGCTTAAGGGTTGGAAGTTCAAATTTTTAAACAACGTAACTTCACCGGCAGAACTGCCCGCCGATATAAACGCATTAAAGACACAGCAGTTCCGATGGACAAAAGGCGCGGTGGAAACTGCAAAAAAAATGCTCCCGAAAGTATTCAAATCAGAACTTCCTTTGAAGGTTAAGCTGGAATGTTTTATCCATCTGACCAGCAACATTGTTTTTCCCTTTATAATCGTAGTGGCGCTCTTGAACATCCCTCTTGTGCTTATTAAAAACACAATCGGAGGATATGATACATACTATACTTTAATGTCAGTTTTTGTGCTGGCATCCATCTCAACATTCCTTTTCTACCTGTATGCACAAAGGGCTATTCATCTGGACTGGCGAAGGCGGCTTCTGCTCTTTCCTGTGTTTCTTGCCGGAAGCATGGGCTTTGCCGTCAATAATACCAAAGCTGTCATAGAAGCCCTTATCAGCAAAAAATCGGAATTTACACGCACTCCGAAATACCAAATAGTTACCAATAAAGACACCTGGCGGAGCAAAATTTATGTGCAGAAAAAAATTAAAATGACAGTTATCGTCGAATTGCTTTTTGCTCTTTACTATGTGCTGGGCATCGGACTTTCCGTTTATTTCCTCGAAATAGCGGCAATACCATTTCAGCTTCTTTTCCTGCTTGGATTCGGTACAGTCGGTTATATGTCTTTAAAGCATGCTTTGGCAAAATAGCTTAGTACTTTTCGCCCCGGGCAGCTCTTCTGGCTCTTTTATGCTCAATGATTTTCAGCTTTTCCGCCACTGCCTTCCCCAAGTCTATTCCTTTTGCATTTGAGTAGTTCATCAATGCTATTAATACATCTGCGGCTTCGTCGGCAAACCTCTCATCATCAACATGCCTGCCCTTCCATTGCTTTTTTTCAATATTGGCAAGTTCACCTGCTTCACCGTTAAGCTCAAGACAGAAAAATTGAGGGCTTCTTTTGGGGAAGAATTCCTTTTGGTATTTATCAAATTCTTTTTGCACTTTTTTCAAACAATCTTCGCTGGTATTCAGCAGCTTTTCCATAATGATTTTTCCTTCATTTTTTTCTTATTTTTTTTGTTCATTTATTTTGTCTGTTTATTTTGTCTGCTTCAGATGTGGGACATCTTTTTTGTATGTTTATTCTTTGTATTTATGATTTAAAATCCGCATCTCTGTCATGCTCAACTTGATGGGGTTTTCAGATGTACTCCACTTTTAAAGTGGAGTACATTTATGAATAATCATTTACTTTTTTCCCTCAATCCTAAGCTGTGCTTGGGATTGCAATTTTCTCGAGAA
>CAZOBD010000114.1:0-12135 GCA_964577665.1 uncultured Hyphomicrobiales bacterium | reverse complement strand
ATTTGGGAATGTGCTTTTCTTCCAAAACTCTGTTTTGCATTAACTCTAAAATAATTATCCCCTTGGGTGTTTTATTGTATCATGGATGTTTCATCTGTTTATTTTTTTACTGTTTCTCGAGATGGACTCCACTTCTAAAGTGGAGCCCATCTTATCTCATTTGCCCTGAACCTGAATGTAAATAGCCGCTTTACATCTCATTCCCAAACTCCGATTTGGGAATGTGCTTTTCTTCCAAAACTCTGTTTTGCATTAACTCTAAAATAATCATCCCCTTGAGTGATTTCAAAAATCATGTCTGTTTCATCTGTTTATTTTTTTTACTGTTTCTCGAGATGGACTCCCGTTTCTAAAGTAGAGTCCATCTTATCGTTTGTCTGCCCTGAAGCAGAAATCAAATAGCCGCTTTCAAATAGCTTTGATAAAATCACCTTTTGATAAACTGTTTTGTTTTTGATAATAATGCCGCCAAGAAACGGCATTTTTTTTATTGACGGCGGGAGAAATTCTTCATCACGTATTTGAATGGTTTCGGTTGCTTTTTCGGCAATAATACCAAAAGTCCCATTCTGAACTTGATTCATAATCTCAGAAAATGTGTCATTCTGAACCGGGTTCAGGATTTCAGAATTAATATTATCATTTTCCGATTTACTCATATCAATTACGGCAATTCTTGTACTTAAAAGGTCTTTTGAAGTCTGCCCTTTGAGCAGCATCTTGAAATCGATGACCGGGATGAGACTGCCTCTGAAATTGAACTCCCCTGCGCAAAAATCATGATGCCGGGGAAGCGGCATTAAAGGAAGAAAGGGAGTTACCTCCTTTATTTTTCTTGACTCTAACAGATAATAAGCGCTGTCTATTTGAAACTGCAAGTAAAGCATTATTATTTGCCCTCATTTTCTTGTATGGTGAAGAAAGAAATTTCCTGCATTTCCTTATTTTTATTTACTGATTTTAAAATGCGACACTTCTTTTTGCAGTCCCTTAACGGCTTCGTTGAGCTGAAGGGTAACGTTTCTGAATTCAGACAATGCCTCTTTTGTCTGTATGGCAGCTTCGTTTAGCTGATGCATAGCTTCATTAATCTGAGCCGCACCTTCCGATTGTGATTTGATAGCGCCGTCAATATTATTAAACTCGGGTATCAGCAAATGTACCTGATTAATGATGCTTTCAATATTGGCTGTAATACCGTTTATTTTTTCTGCTCCTGAGCTGACCTGCTTTCCGAATTTATCCATTTCCATCACGCCTGAGCTTACTGATCCCTGCATTTCTTTGACCATGAACTCAATATCTTTAGTAGCAATGGCGGTTTGGTCGGCAAGCCTGCTTATCTCTCGTGCTACTACGGAAAATCCTTTGCCGTAATCACCTGCTTTTTCGGCTTCTATCGATGCATTCAGGGAAAGAAGATTAGTTTGGTCGGAAATTTTGTTGATTGTAGTTACTATACCTGAAATTTTATCTGCTTTGTCATTAATGACCGAGAGCCTTGTAGAAATGCAAGCTGTAGCGTTAGTCAGCGATTTCATTGTTGTATCGAGTTCTTCGAGCTGTTCTCTGCCGGACTCTGCCGTGCTGACTGTATCTTCGACAGTTCCCCCGGAGCGCTGCATTGCTTTTACAAGTTCGCCGGCACTTTCCGATATTTCCCGGCTGGAAGCAGTTACTTCTTTTGTGGATGCAGCCTGCTGAGCAACGGTGGCTTCAAGCTGTCTTGCCGAAGCTGAGATTTCCGTTGCGGATGTTGTAACCTGAATGCCCGATTGCTGAACCTGTCCGATAAGTGAAAAAAGATTGTCGGTCATTTTTGCGAAAGACTGCATCAGCTCCGTTGTTTCTTCTTTCCTGCGGCTGCTGCGGGCGGCGCTGAGTTTTTCTCCGATTTGATATTTTGCTTCTTTCAGCCTGCCGTCAGCAATTTTCTTTGCAAGAGTATTAATAAATTTGATAGGTTTGGTGATTCTGTTTGATAAAATCACGGCAAGTACTATTGATAGAATTAATATGGCTGCTCCGAAGAAAATCAGTCTTTCAAGCAGTATAAAGAATTTTTCTTCCAGTTTTTCTTTCGTTTCATAATAGTCGTCTTTGTAAACGCCTGCTCCTATTACCCAGTCCCATGGTTCAAAATAGGTTACTGCGGCAATTTTACCTCTGGCAGCAGGCTCGCCGGGGTTTTTCCACTTGTATTCTTTGAAATATACCTCACCGGGTTTAAGTTTAACTGCATTTTCAACAATGTCTTTTATGAAAAAATCACCTTCTTCGTCTTTTGAGTCTAATATGTTTTCTCCGTCACGTTCTCCGTTTTTTGAGATTATATATCTGCCTTTGTTGTGAAGTTTTCCGCCGAGAACATATACATAACCCGTTTTGCCTACGCTGATACGTAATACACCGTCTCTAAGGGATTTGACAGAGTTAAGTGTCTCACCTGCGTACAGAATGCCGGATACTCTGCCGTTTTCATTAAAAATCGGTTCGTAAACCGTTAAATACCATTTGTCAACCACGTATGCAAGCCCTCTGTATATTTCGCCCTCCAGAATGGTCTTAATTACCGGATTTTCTGTTCCGTCCGGATTTGTCTGCGGTATGAAAGTGCCGATAGCTCTTTCATTCTGCATGTTGGGAACATTAGTGGCAACTCTAAGCATGTCGCCCTGTTCGTTCATCCTCTGAAAAATAGTGCAGGTTAGATTGAAAGTCTGCATAACGTCATCTACAACGGGCAGGTATTGATTCATATCGACAGTTTTTAATACGGGCTTACCTCCGATTAACATTCCCGGCAGTTTGACTTCTTCAGTATTTCCCGTATATTGGTTAACGGCATTCCATATAACGTCTTTTCCTGAAAAACTCAAGCCTCCTTTTTCTTCAATTACTTCATTGCCGTAACCCAATGCTTTTGATAGACGTTCCTGCAGCAGTTCATTGGTAGTGCGGCAAAGATTATAAACATCTTTTGCTATTTGGGCTATATTGAGATTAGCAAGTACATCAAGTTCTTTCTCGGCTTCGGTAAGCATTCTGCTTTCCTGCCTGACGGTTAATATTGTAATAACAATAACCGGTAGAAGAGCTGCCATAACAGCAACTCCGATTATTTTGCCTTTTAATGTGAACCTCACTTTTCGAACCTTATGTTAATTACAACAAATTTATTTTTCTTGAAAATTATTTTTAGAGTTATCTAAATTTATGAATAATTGCAGAAATATAAAAGAGGAAAAAATAATATGGCTTCTTTCAAGAAATGTGTTTTCTTTTTTTTCTTTTTTTTTAATTTCAAAATGATTAATTTACCTCTTTTGAATATAAAATTAGCAGCCTTTTGTATGGGAGCCTTTAGAAAAACTATTTTCAGCTTTTTATTATTTATATTATTTACCGGCGCAGTACGGACTGAGACTCAGTGGGCATCAGAATTGCTTGGATTTTCATCAGAGCTTGACACTTTGCGTTATGCTGCCCGGGAGATACTCGGCAAGCCGAGCGTTATGCCTGATTTCGGCATGTCTGCCTGCGCATGGGCATCTAAAGAAATTGCTTCTCCTTCCGGTGAATGGATAAAAGTAGGATTTTCTAAGCCCATGAAGATAAGACAGATAGCCGTCAATCAGAATTACTGTCCCGGCGCTGTTGCAAAAATATTTACTTATGACGAATCAGGTAATGAATATTCCGTTTATGAAGACAAAAATCCCATTGTTACTGGTTTAAAAGGTAAAATGCTCAATGTATTTCTTGACGATCTGACCTCATATAAAGTGAAAGCAATTAAAATTGTACTTAAAACAAATGTATTTCTTGACTGGAACCAGATAGATGCCGCAGCTGTCAGCGATGATATTCAACCTGTTGAGGTGAAAGTCAATTCTTTACCCTTAGCCCGTAAAAGGCATCAGCCGGAGAATCTCGGATGGAGTGTAAACTCGCCTGTGGATGATCTTGTGCCGGTTATTTCTCCGGACGGTAAAACTCTATATTTCTCCAGAAATCAGCATCCTGAGAATACAGGACCTCTAAAACTGCTCGATGTATGGTTTTCTGAAATAAATGATGAAGGCACTTTTTCTCCGGCTCAAAATATGGGTGGTCCCATTAATAACGAAGGCCCTAATTTTCTTTTTTCGGTAAGTCCAGACAATAAAACTATTTATCTGGGAAACACCTACCATCCCGCCGGACACATGGCGCCGGGTATTTCTAAAAGCACCCTTCAGAACGGGAAATGGTCGAAACCGGTAAATTTGGAAATTAAGGATTTAAATATAATGTCCGGCTTTGCAACATATTTTATGTCTCCGGGCGGCAAAGAACTATATCTTTCAATTCAGGGACCTGAGTCATACGGAGGTCTTGATTTATACGTAAGTTTTTTACAAAAAGACGGAACCTGGAGCATACCGGAAAACTTAGGAAGTGATGTAAATACTGCTTCCAATGAATTTTCTCCTTTCATAGCGCCTGACGGAAAAACCCTTTATTTTTCAACCGACGGTTTCCCCGGCTTTGGGCAAAACGACATTTTTTTTTCATACAGACTTGATTCTACATGGAAAAACTGGACAGAGCCCGTAAATATGGGCAGACCCGTTAATTCGGAATCGGGAGAAGCATACTGGACGCTGCCTGCCTCAGGTGAAACCGCATATTTTGTTACTAACAAAAATCAGGGCGGTAAAGATGATATTTTCAGGATAAAACTTGAACCCGAACAGAAGCCCGGCTCTGTGAAGCTAATTTACGGGCAGGTTATTGATTCAAAAACAGGCAAGCCTCTTGCGGCTGAAATTGTATATGAAATCCTGCCTGATGGCACTGAAGCAGGGAAATCTGCTTCCGACAATATCACAGGCGAATATAAGATCATTCTTCCGGCAGGCAATAAATACGGATTCCTTGCAAAAACAAATGGTTATCTTTCAATTAACGAGCATATCGACCTTAGAAATGCCGGGAATTATGAAGAAATAAAGCGGGATTTATATCTGGTGCCGATTGAAAAAGGGCAGATTGTAAGAATGAACAATATCTTCTTCGAGTTTGGGGAGTATGAAATACTTGAAGATTCCTATTCGGAGCTAAATAGAATTGCAGAGTTCTTGAGAAAAAATATGAACATTGCAATTAGAATTGACGGGCATACCGACAATATTGGCAGCAATGAAGACAACTTGTCTCTATCAAGAAACAGAGCCAGAGCAGTGGCAGAATATCTTTATGAAAAAGGCATAGCAGAAAACCGCATCAAAATCAAAGGTTTCGGTGAAAGCATGCCTGTTGCTTCAAATGACACAGAGCAGGGCAGAGCAAAAAACAGAAGAGTTGAGTTTCTTATTCTTGAAGACTGAATCAGAAATTTTAATCAAATTTATCCCATCTCACTTTTTCCGAATTCTTCCTGAAATAAAAATCGAAACCTTCTAATTGCTTTTTAACATAATATTTTTCGAGATATTTCATCGCGGTCTCTTTATCTTTCCATAAGGCAGCAACAGCATCCGGTTTCAACTTTCCAATTGAATAATCGTAGTTCCATTTATTATGACCGGGATTGAAGGAATAAAATTTTACCAAGCCCTTGGGGGGCTGAACCTGCATTTTTGCAATACGGTTGTCATTTTTCCCGAGTAAATCGATTACTTTCAGACCGCTGATATAAGGTGCGCCCCCGGCGATAGGAGTAGCATAAGAAGCGCAGGGTTTCAGGTATTTTTTCATAAGCATGCCTGTTTTAAACTGAGCTTTGTTAAACTCTTTTGTAAACGGCTGTTTAAGCAGCAATACCGATGCAAGGTCTTCTCGGTTTTTCATTGTATTAAGGGCAGTTGCAGATAACAAAAAAAAGATGACATAGACTGCCGCTTTATAAAATTTGGGGGTTGTATAATCTGTTTTTAAAGACTTAAATATTTTATTGACTCCCGACCTGACAGCCAGACTGAGAAGTATGAAAAAGAACGGAACAGTAACTGAAATGAAGCGGTTGGCGCCGCCTCTGAACTCCCAAGCGTCCCCGCCGGAATATACGCTGTAAGCAATTTGTAGAAGGAAGAGGATGCTTATAAGTATAAAGAGCTTATCTTTTTTGTATATAACATATAGAAATGGCAGAAGAAAAACACCCGGATTCATATAAACAATGAATTTCAAAGCAGAAAAGGCACCTCTGCTGATTCGTAATATCGGCGGAAAACCGGTCATTTTCAAATAATATGTGTTCGGCAGTAAATCCCCGTAGAAAAAAAATCTGAATAAAGTCAGTGGAGCAACAGCGAAAAAAAGAACAAATAAGCTAAGGAAAATAATTTTTGTTTTATTTTTATTAATTATCACGGCAAATATTGCAAAAGCAGCGAAGAGAAGAGCGGAATCAAGCCTTACCAAAATGGCTGTGCCGGGAAGTATTATCTGGAGACAAGAAAAAATACCTGTCTTAAAATTCTTAATCGACAGCCACAAAGCGGCGCTTATTAGCGGCAGCAGCAGTGCAGTTTCCATCCCGAGCAATGTCCAGGTAAGCAGAGGCTGATAGAGAATATTCAAGAGAACGGCTATAATCATTACAGCATTGGAGCCGCCGGAAAGCATATCTGTAATTCTTTTTAGAAAAAACAAGTGGATAATAAAAAAAACTCCCGAAGATACCTGTATGAAAAGAGATGTTTTAAAAGCTGAAATGCCAAGGAGATGGGGTATAGTCATATAAATCATCCACAGCGGATTTGTATATCCTTCAACGGGCTGGGATGCAGGATTCCAAACAGGTCCGAAGCCTTCGGCAAGATTTTTTGCATACCGCATCGAGATCATGGCATCATCGAACAAGGAAAAACATCTGATACCTTCAATCACAAAACTTGACTGAAAAATATAGACTGCGGCATAAATTGCATAAAATACTAAAAGATAAAAAAATACTTTCCACGATGATGAATTAATACCTTCTTTCATTATTTTGCTTTTTATTTTGAAATTTATTTTTAGATAATAACTTATATCATTAATTTTGAAACAGCAGTATGTACAATCTAATAAAAATATGGAAAAAATATTTTCTATAACACTAAAAAATGAATTAAGTGAGATTACTACTCTTGCAGAAAAGCTTCAGGAGCTTTCTGAAACAGATTTTTTGATAAAAAAGAATATCTTTAAAATCAACCTTGCATTAGACGAAATATTTACAAATATTGTTAGTTACGGATTCCCAGATAATTCCGAAAGCGAAATAAAAATTGACTTTTTCAAAGAAAATGATAAATTGAAAATGCGAATTGAGGATGAAGGCATTGAGTTTAATCCTCTTCTAATGGAAAAACCTGATACTGAACTGTCAGCCGAAGACAGAAAAATAGGAGGCTTGGGAATTTTTTTTGTGAGAGAATCCATGGACAATATGGAATATGAAAGAAAAAATAAAAAAAATATTTTGACATTAACAAAATTATTAACAAATTAATAAGCTGAAAGTTATGGAACTTAAAGAAAAAAAAGAAGAAGGAGCAGTTGTTCTGGAAATCACCGGAAGGCTGGATGTAACGAATTCCGAGATAATACAGGATAAGTTTACTGAAATAATTGAAAGAGGAGATACACAATTAGCAGTTGACTGCTCTGATCTGGAATATATCAGCAGCTCGGGGCTGCGGGCTTTTCTTCTTTTAGTAAAAAAGATAAACGCTTCAAAAGGCAGATGCGCCCTATTCGGCTTGACCCCGGATATAAAAGAAGTCTTCGATATTTCAGGATTTTCGGGTCTTTTCACCATTGTACCGTCTAAAGAAGAAGCAATGAGCGAAATCGGATGATGACTTTTTGTCAATTAATAAAAAAAACTTACAACTGAGATGTAATAATTAATATTATTTTATATAAATTTAGATGTTTAAATAACTTGCAGGAGCTAATTTGAAAAAGTATTTTCTTCTTTTAGTATTTCTGACGGCAGGCACAATTCTCTTTCAGGGATTTCAATGTGCTTCACCTGAAATGACCACAGCAAAGATGGCTCTTCAGCAGAAGGATTATGAGAAAGCTGAAGAATTCCTTAAAAAGGAAGTTAGAACTAACGCAATGAACGAACAGGCATGGATTCTGCTTATTGAAACCCAGCTCAATTTTTTGGGCAAACCTATGGAAGCGGTTGAGAATATAAAAGACGCAGAGGGCAGAATAAAACAGCCGGAATACCTTCAGAGAATGCCTCAGTTGAAATATCTTGCCTGGATAACCTGCTATGATTCTGCTGTTGCAAGAGTGCAGAAGTACATACGCCAGCCGGAGGAAGCAAAAAACACCAAGCTGATTGACGAAGCATTATCATATCTAAATAAAGGTATCGAGGCAGCGCCCGATCAGCCTAAGCTTTTCTATCTTAAGGGATTTGCTTATGAAAGAGCAGGTAATCTTGATAAAGCGGTAGAAGTTTACGAGAAATTTAAAGAGCTATATGCCGGGGAAATTAAGCTTGCCGAAAAAGGTTTGAGAATAGATATGAACAGAAAAGATGCTATTGATCTGCTTGGCGCTCCCAATTACAGTTTTGGCAGGCGGTTCTCACTCGAAGGCGATTCTATTTTGACAGATCAATTCCTTGTTGATTATAAAAGGGCTTTCGTTTTTTCATCTGAAGTAGAACCCGGCAAATTTGAAGTATTCGGATGGAGATACGATCCGCCGAAAAACTGGACAAAACAAGAAAGAGAATATCCCGATAATGTGATTCTCACTCCTTTTGAAGCATTGACCGAGATTTACTACAGCCGTAAGAAATATGATGAATCGCTTGAAAATGTCCAGATTTTGCTTGATTTCGATCCGGCTAATATTAATGCCAATGCTTATCTGGTCGAATTATATGAAATAAAGGGCCAGCCCGAAGAAGCACTCAAATCCATCGCTTCATTGGTCGAAAAAGAGCCTGAAAACAAACTTTACCGCGCTCAGTACGGCGATATGCTGTATAAGCTAAACAAATACAATGAAGCTATTAAGCAGTATGAAAAAGCAATGGAAATTGATCCTAATTTTTACGAAGTTGCCAGAAATCTTGCTGCCGCATATAAGAATCAGGCTGTTGAAATTCAGAAAAAACAAAGAGATAAAGCTGAAAAAAATCCTGAGTATGAACCTGATAAAAGCGAATTTGAACCTTTACTGAAAAAATCTGAGAAGTTCTTTTTAAAATCCATGGAGAGCCCCAATTTTAGAAATGATGTGGATGTAATTGTAGAATTGGTTAATATTTATGAAGTGCTCGACATGGAGCAGAAATTCAAACAGCAGCTTGCAAAACTGGAAGCGCTCGAAGCAATTGTTCCAAAAGAAAAAAAAGAGAACTACTATCTTAATTTGTTCAGGATATACGACCGCCACGGCCAAGTGGAAAAAAGAGAAGAAGTAGAAAAGAAGATTGAAGCGCTCGATTAATTTTTTTACATTTTTTTGTATTAAGCAATCTCTTATTTTTATAAGGGATTGCTTTAGTTTTTTTCATAAGAAGTGTTTATTTCCGTTATTTTCAACAATCAAGGATTGTTTTCGTCAAGTAAAGAATATAAAGATTTGTTTGGAGCCTGAATATGTGAACAAGGAAACAAAGAGATCTATTGATTTTTTTAGATGTTAAATAAAACGAAAGTGAAGCATGCCGGACAATCAAGGTAGAAAACCCGATAAACCCAAACACCAGCAAATACAGGTGGAACTCGGAGACAAGGAAGCCGAAGGCACATACTCCAACCTGGCGATCATATCCCATTCCAATGCGGAGTTTATTATTGATTTCACGCGGATAATGCCCGGAGTGCCCAAAGCCAAAGTGCAGTCGCGTATTATTATGACTCCCCAGCATACAAAAATGCTTTTGAATGCCCTGCGGGATAATCTTGCTAAATATGAAAGCCAGCACGGAGAAATCCAAATAAAAGGAAAAGGTCCGATGTTCCCCGGCTTTCCCGGAGGAGAACCTAAAGTAAATTAATATGAACATGAAATATCGCTATTCGAAATAACACTATTCATTGTAAGGAGTAATAATGCATTCTGGAAATTTTGTTTTGATTCTTCATACACATCTGCCGTGGGTGCTGCATCACGGCAGGGATCCCCATGGGGAACACTGGCTTTTTGAGGCGGCAGCGGAATGCTATATTCCTCTGTGCAATGTGTTGGGTGAATTAATTGAAGAAAATATTTACCCTAAGATTACTCTCGACATTTCGCCAGTACTGTGTGAACAATTGGAACATACCGATTTTAAACCGCTTTTTGAACAATACTGCGATGAAAAGATTGAGTCTGCACGGCAGGATGAGAAAAACTTTAGGAACTGGGGCTATGATCCGCACCATATATATCTTGCGCAATGGTGGCAGAAATGGTATTCCGACAGAAAAAACGATTTTATTCACAGATATAATTCATCGATTATCGGCGGCTTAAAAAAACTGCAGGACGAAGGAGCGGTAGAAATAATGACATGCGGAGTAACGCATGGTTATCTGCCTCTCCTTGGTACTGACGAAAGCGTCAATCTGCAGGTAAAAGCGGCAGTAGAGAATTACAAAAAGCATTTTGGAAGAAATCCACGTGGAATGTGGCTGCCCGAATGCGCATATCGTCCTGCTTATGAGTGGAAATCTCTCCTTCCAATTGCTCCTTACAACGAACCAAGACTGAGACCCGGCATTGAGCAAATACTTGCCATGCACGATATTGAATATTTTGTTACCGATGAAAATCTTCTGCAGAGATCATATCCGCTCGGAAAATTTTTAGATGCCGGTAAAGAAAATTTTATTTCTGTTTATTCTCCCGATTTTATTTCCACACCCTGGAATTTTGACAAGTCCCCTATGAGGCTGTTTAATATAGCCTCGAGCGAAAAAACCGAATACGGAACAGCAGTTGCCTTTACCCGCCATCACGATATAGCCATGCAGGTATGGAGCGGGGAAGTGGGCTATCCCGGGGAATCTAATTATCTCGATTTTCATAAAAAGCATCTTGACAGTATGCTCAGGTACTGGCGGGTTACGGATAACAAAGCCGACATGATGTATAAACAGCTCTATCATCCCGACTGGACCGGAGAAAAAATCGACCATCAGGCTATGCACTTCATCCATCATGTCGAAAATACAAGCAACTGGTACAACCGAATGACAGGCAAGTTTGCAACCGTAGCTGCACCATTTGACACCGAACTTTTCGGACACTGGTGGTTTGAAGGACCCGAATTTTTACGTTCGGTTCTTCGCGGAATAAGTCATTCTCCTTACGTTAAAACTGCGACTGCATCAGAACAGATATTCAGATTAAAACCTGATGAAGTAATTGGCCTTCCGGAAGGCTCTTGGGGCGTTAACAATAACCATGACGTTTGGAGCAGCGAAGATAATAAATGGACATGGGAAGCCATTTACAACAACGAAAACAGACTCAGGGAATCATACGGCAGGCACGTAAATAATAATATGAAACCGCTGGTCAGACGGATACTCACTCAGGCTCTTAAAGAAATGCTGCTGCTGCATGCATCTGACTGGCAGTTCTTGATTTACACACAGTCTGCCAAAGATTATGCCGAGCAAAGGTTCTCATATCATAATAATGATTTTAACAGGCTCTGCGACATGGCTGACAAAGCTGCCGATACGGGCAGTTTGGACGATCGGGAGCAAACTTTGCTTGAAGCTTGCGAGAAAAGAAACAGCGTTTTCAGCGAATTGCAGCTTGAATGGTGGAAAGAACCTAAATTCATAGATTAATTTTCTTGATTTTATAGCTTTTTTCTTGAGATGAAAGACGTCCATGATTTGGTAAAAACACACAAGGGGATGATTATTTGAATGAGTTGAAAAAATTCAGTGATGTCATTCTGAACTTGTTTCAGAATCTCACGAATGATGATCCCCTAACTTTATATGCTGAAACAAGTTCAGAATGACAAAGAAACGGTTTTCTCTGGAGATTGCATCGCCGCTTCGCACCCCGCAATGACGTAACAGCAGGGGGAAAAAGATGTCCAACATCTGGCAGAACATCTGAAGCGTAAATGAAAAATAATCAGATTAATACTATTCTATAAGGGATCCATCTGAGTATGTC
>CAZOBD010000113.1:0-12284 GCA_964577665.1 uncultured Hyphomicrobiales bacterium | reverse complement strand
TGTACTTTTCTTTCAAAACTCTGTTTTGCATTAACTCTCAAATAATCATCCCCTTGGGTGTTTTCCCCGAATCATGGATTTTTCATCTGTTTATTTTTTACTCTCCGTTTCAGATGTCCAACATCTGGCAGATGTTGGACATCTTTTTCCTACTGCTGTTTCATCAGATTATTTACCTTTTTTATTACTATGTCTTTATAGCATGGTTTTGAAATATAATCGGTGCATCCCGCCCTCAGGGCTTTTTCTCTGTCGCCTGACATGGCATAAGCGGTAAGCGCGACGATTGGGATATCCTTATCAATTTCCCGTATTCGTTTGGCAGCTTCATAGCCGTTCATAACGGGCATTTTGATGTCCATAATAATTATGTCGAAAGGCTCTTTTTTGAAAAGCTCCACAGCCTCAGCTCCATTTGAAGCTCTGGTAAGCAGATAATTATCTCCAGCAAATATCTTCTTCAGAAGAAGGTAATTTGTCTGCTCGTCTTCGGCTATAAGTATTTTTATCTTAGTTTTTTGCAGATCTCCGGCTGATTTGCTTTTTGATTCGGCTTTCTTTGTTTCATTTTTTACGGTTGTCGAAGAAGGCAGTACAAAACTGAAAACAGAACCTTTGCCGGCTGTGGATTCTACCGTTATACTTCCATCCATTTTTTCAACGAGAGCCTTTGTGATGGCAAGCCCCAAGCCGGTTCCGCCGAAACTTCTTGTGGAAGAATCTTCAATCTGTCTGAAACGGTCAAAAATTATCTCGAAATTGTCTTTGGATATTCCTATGCCGCTGTCTTTTACGTAAAAGCATAATCCTTCATTACAGATGTTGCATCCGAACTCCACAAAGCCTTCATAGGTAAATTTCAGTGCATTGCCTATAAGATTGTGGAAAATCTGTTTGAACCTCGTCAAATCAGCGAGAATATCTGTTTCCTTTAGTGAAGTATCGATATTTAATTTCAAATCAAGATTTTTCTTCTGTGCCTCGAGCGAAAATTCTTTTTGTATCTCACTCAGCACCTTTGCCAAAGAAAATCGCGATTTTTCCAGACTGAAAATGCCGCTTTCTATCTTTGAAATGTCTATGACATCGTTTATGAGGCTGAGAAGCTGACGTGAACTGCCGTTTATGATCTCTACGTATTCTTTTCTTTCATCATGAGAAAGGTCGGGCTCTTTCAAAATGTTGGCAAAGCCGACTATTGAGTTCATGGGAGAGCGTATCTCATGGCTCATATTTGCCAGAAAAGCAGACTTCAGACGGTCGCTTTCTTCTGCTTTCTGTTTAGCGGCTATTATTTCTAATTCATACTGCTTTCTTTCGGTTACGTCGCGCACTGCCGCCACTCTGATTGTTTCACCTTTCCAGTTAATATCCCGCGCCACTATCTCGGCGGGGAACTCACTTCCGTCCTTTTTTATGCCGATTATTTCATAGGGTTTTGCATAAAATTGAACTATTTTTTCCTTAACGAGTTTGTGGTAATCTTCTCTTACTACGGCAGTGATTAGATTTTTTCCTATTATTTCATCTCTTTCATATCCGAGCAGCCGGCAGAAAGAATCGTTTACATCTATGCAGATGCCGTTGTTATGGATTGTAATTCCCTCAAAAGTAAGACTTGAAAGCTTTTTGAAGCGCTCTTCGCTGTCAATAAGAGCTTTCTGTGTTTCTTTCAATTGGGTTATATCAGTTATCAATCCGATAGTTCCGGTTACTTTCCCGTTATTGTCATAGACAGGTGAACCGCTTATCTGCGTCCAGACAGCGCTGCCGTCTTTTCGTCTTAATTTAATAATATATCTGTCCGATATTTTTTTTGTTCTCAGATTGTTCTTTTCAATAGCAGTCTGCCTGTCTTCTTCAAAAAGGAGTACTTCATATCCTGTTTTGCCTATTAATTCTTCTTCTCTGTATCCGAGCATTTCGCAGAGGCGTGGATTTACAAAAAGAATTTCGTCATCCAGTGTCGTCTGCATGATACCTTCATACATATTGTTTACAAGCAGGCGGTAGTGCTCTTCTCTTTGTTTAAGCGCTTTTTCTGCCTGTTTCCACTCGCTGATATCCTGAAATGAACCCTGCACTTTAATAATTTTGCCGTTTTCATCTCTCACCGCTCTGCCATTAGTCCTCACCCATAAGCGTTTCCCTTTTGAAGTAATTATTTCCATTTCTTCATCGTAAGGAATGCCTTTTCGGGCGCAATCATTGAAAACCTGAGTGATTTTATCGTGCCATTCGGGTGCATAGAAATTGATACCCGTCTCCACCGACGGTGCATATCCGTGCGGTACCTCATGAATATCTGCCACAGCATCAGACCAAGTGGCAATGTTTTTCTCTAAGTCAACACTCCAGCCGCCGAAACGAGCAGTTTCACCAGCTATATGCAGCAAAGCATAATTTGATTTCAGCGTCTCTTCTGACTGTTTGCGTTCGGTGATGTCAATGTTAAACTCAGAGCACAACCATTCACCTTGATTATTTTTAAATGGAATTGTATGCACTTCATAATATTTATTTTCGTCCGGCAAAAATTCTTCAGTAACAACAATGTCTTTTGTTTCAAAGGCTTTTGGTAAACCACAGCTTGGGCAGGGCTTTTTTAGCCCCATAAAGTATTCATGGCACTTACGACCTTTGAAATCTCCGTATGTTTCCTGCCAAGCAAGATCGACATCCCGGATATTGTATTTAGTGTCAATGATATTAAAATGCGTACCGGTAACTTCCATGAGAAAGATTAAAAGATTATGTTTTAACTTTAAATTTTCTTCCGCACGTTTGCGTTCGGTGATATTCCGTGTATTAAATAAGATTTGCTCCGGGCCGCCTTTTTCATCTCTTAAAAAAGTCCCTACGGTTTCAAACCACAAGTATTCCCCGTCAATGCGTCTATAACGGTATTTAACTTTTCGATTTTCACCTGATTGTAAAAAACGAGAAAATTCTTTATGAACAATATCAACATCTTCGGGATGCACAAACTCCATCACGTTTTTTCCAATCAAATAATCATTATCATAGCCCAGTATTTCGTGCGATTTACCAACGAGCGTAAAGTTGCCTTCCAAATCGGCAAGTGCAATTAAATCGAGATTACTGTCAAAAACCCTTTGTAAAAGGTCTTTTTTTTCTTTTAATGCCTTTTCCGCTTGTTTGCGCTGGACATTATCACGGGATAGCATAATTTTGCTGTAGCTAAGTGATGATAACATCTCGGCGAAATTGGCATAAAATGACATGACTGAATTTACTTTTTCCTTCTTCAAACGCGGAACGCGGTCGAGAGCCGCCAAATATTCCGATTCATCGAAGCCATGCTGCCGTGCCTGTTTTCTATACAATTCGTAATCTATATGCTCATCTTCAAAAAAAAATTGCCCTATGTAAATATTGCCTAGATGTTTGCCGCCAACTTCAATAGGACTCACCATATCCCACATATTGTTTTTGCAGCGGTATGCTTTGAAGGTTCCTGCCGGCACACCGGAAGCAAGTGCGAGATCGCTTTCCAAACAATTTTTCTCGGTGTCAGGATGAACCCGGTGAAATTTAGTACATATATCCTGCCAGCCTACCGATGCCAGTATATTTCCCGCAATATCAAGGATTGCCCCGCCTATGTTTGTGGCAATGTATAAATTCTCCATCATGGTTTGCAGCTCTTCAACATCGATGATGTCAGCAAGATTTAGAGTTCCGATGTCTCCTTCGGGCTCAATTATTGCTTTGAGTTTGTTTCTGACGATTGCTTCGCTTTTCCGGAGTTCTTCTTCGGTCTGTTTTCTTTCGCTGATGTCGCGGGCAGTTCCCCAAAGATACTCAATTTCGCCGGCATCATTTTTTACTGAGTATGACTGAAGCTCAACAGGGAAAACAGTGCCGTCTTTGCGGATATATTCTTTTTCGTATAGTCCGGTATAGCCCTGTTTCAGGAGACGCTTTTCCCATATTTCGCATCTTTCCCACTCCCGCCATTTTTCAGGCGTTATTTCATAAAAATTCTCAAGCTGCTTAAGCTCTTCAAGAGAATAGCCGAGCATATCGCAGTAAGCCTTGTTAGCATTGATAATCTGACCGCTGCTGTTGACTATTACAAAGCCGTCTCTGCTGCCTTCAAAAATCTCTTTATAGCGTGCTTGTATTTCTCTCAATTCTTTGAAAGCCTCTTTGAAATCTTTCTGTCCCGGCATTTCCTTTCCCATCTCTCTTTCAGTTTTTTTTCACAAGCGGAAAATGAACACATTTTTATAAAGATATTATAAATATAATTAATTTTTTTCATTTATCAATGGCAATATCAATTTCACTGTTTATTTATGCTTTGATGTATGTCAGATGTCCGACAACAATGTGCCTAAAATCTTTCTTTTTCCCATTCCCAAACTCCGATTTGGGTATGTTAACAAAAAGGTAAATTGTAAATTGCACAATTGAAATTTAAACCGGGACTTCATGTTTTCAGAATTATCTAAAAAATATATATGAATAAGCAATTAAGAATCGAAGGGAATATCCCGTCAGGGATTAAATATTTGTAGAAATGTGTTCTCTAAAGAATGATTATCCCGTTAGGGATTAAATATTTGACCGCTGACGCGGTAAACTCATTTTTGCGGTTTTTGCTACAAATATTTAACCGCTGAAGCGGTATCATTGTAAATTGATTGAAAAATTTCTGAGTTTTGTACTCTGTGGCTCCGCACCACAGAGGCAACAACTGGGCTTGCCCCTTGGGCTCGTCGGCCATCTTCTATATTTTGATTTAGAATTTATAAATTAATTTTGTAGAAATTTCTCTTTGCCATGAGCAGCTTTTTTGATATTTTTGGCAAAAAAGGTTTTAAACTTTGGTTAATTCTTATGCAATACAAAGCAGCTTTAATATTGATTATTTTCGGCTTCATATTTGTATTTTCCGAAGCATTTTGCAAAGAAAGCGGCACTTTGGCAGGCACTGTCGTCGAAAAAAACTCCGGTGAATACGTCATAGGCATATCAGTCATGCTTTTTCCTGCGGATACATCTGCCAAAAAGCCGCTTCGCGGCGCTTATTCAAACAAATTCGGCTTTTATTCCCTGCCGAATATTCAAAAAGGAGATTACCGGCTGATTGTAAGAGGCATCGGCTATGAAAAGGCAGAAAAGAAAATTTCTTTTTCAGGGGAAAGGGATTCGGTGATAAATCTGGAGCTGGTACCGAAAGACATTCAAATGGAAGAAGTAACGGTTCAGAGCGGCAGGATAAGTAAAGGCGGCATTACAATTAACAGCGTTGACCTCGACCCTTCCTTCATCGCAAAAATGCCGTCTTTAGGCGAGATTGATGTTTTCCGGTCGTTGCAGCTTCTGCCCGGAGTTGCTCAGGCAAACGAGCTTTCGAGCGGATTATATATTCGCGGCGGCTCCCCCGACCAGAACCTCACGCTTTTGGACGGCGTAATTGTTTATAATCCGAGCCATCTCGGCGGCTTCCTCAGCACTTTCAACTCCGACGCCCTGCGGGACATAAGACTGATAAAGGGCGCATTCCCTGCGGAATACGGAGGAAGGCTTTCAAGCGTGCTGGATATGACCATGAAAGAAGGCACTAAGGAAAAAATAAGCGGCAAGGGAGGCATTAGCCTTATTTCCGCAAAAATGACGGTAGAAGGACCCATAAACGAAGACATGACTTTTATGATTTCCGGCAGAAGGATGTATCTCGATGTCCTGACAGGCATTGCCTTTTCAGATGAGGACAATGTGCCGGGTTATTATTTTTATGATTTAAATGCGAAAACGAATTATAAGATATCGGATAATGACAGGATTTTTCTAAGCGGCTTTTTCGGAAGGGATGTGCTGACCTCGCCTGAGGACGAAAGCGACGAGATGGAGCTTTTCTGGGGCAATAAAACGGGAAACCTGAGATGGATGCACATTGTTTCTCCCGACCTGTTTACGAATTTCTCGCTAATATATACTGATTACAATTTTAACACGAATCTTATTGACAAGGAAGCCAACAAGCAGATGGAAATTGTTTCGGGCATACAGGATATAATGCTGAGAGGGGACGCACAGTATTTTCCGGGAGAAAATCACGTAGTGAAAGCCGGGATTGAAGCAGCTTTCCATAGTTTTGATGCTTCTGCAAACACCGACATTTTCAACGATGAGATGGAAGAAGTAGAAGGCAATATCATAAAAACAATGGATGCCGCCTTTTTTATTCAGGATGAGTGGAAGATAAGTCCGCTTTTTACCGCCAATCTGGGAATGCGTTTCTACTATTTCGAAAGCGGCAGTTATTTCAATCCCGAGCCGCGTCTTTCTGCTTCGTATCAGTTAACCGAAGACATAAAACTCAGCGTCGCCTTTGCCGCTGCCAACCAGTACCTGCATCTGCTTGTAAGAAATGACATAACCCTGCCGACCGATTTGTGGTTTCCTTCAACGGAAACTATTAAGCCTTCGCGTTCATATCAAGGCTCGCTCGGAATGGAAACAACGCTTTTCGACGGCTCTTATCTTTTTTCTACGGAAGTCTATTACAAGTACATGCAGAATATTTACGAGTACAAAGACAATGCCGAGTTCAGCTACTATGTACCGTTGGAAGAGCAGTTCACTAGCGGCAGGGGAGAGGCATACGGCATAGAGCTTTTTCTAAACAAAAGAGCAGGCAAATTTACCGGATGGATCGGCTACACTCTTGCATGGACACGCCGAAAATTCGACGAACTGAACAACGGAAATTGGTTTTCTCCCCGTTTTGACAGGAGGCATGATGTTTCGGTTGTGGTTACGTACCAGCCATGGGAGTCATGGGAATTTTCCGCCGCATGGGTTTACGGCACGGGACAGGCTTACACAATGCCGACAGGAACATATTTTTATACCGATGTCGGAGAGGATTACAATGATGAAAGATACTATTACTATGAAAAATATCAATATACGGACAGAAATGCTTTCCGGCTGCCGGCTTACCACCGCCTTGATTTTAATGCCATACATCACTATGAGTGGTTCGGACTGCCTTTTCAGTTTTACATAAGCATTTACAACATCTACAACCGCAGAAATCCCTTTGCATGGTACATAGATTATGATTCCGTTGAAACCGAAGAAGGCTGGAAAGACGTTAAAAAGCTGAAACAGCTTTCACTTTTCCCTTTTATTCCCACAATCGGATTAAGTTTTGAATTTTAAAATGGAGAACATGATGAAGAAATATATGATATATTTTATTTTTATTATTACGCTTGCCTCTTGCGAGACGACCATAGAGAATCAGGATATTCCTTACAAAGAGCAGTTAGTTATTAAGTGCATTTTAAAAGCGGGAGAAAAGCTGAGCCATGTGGAAATTACAAAAACCCTTCCGCCTTTGGAAGAATATGACTATGAAAAGGCTAAAGTAAAAAACGCTTCTGCGGCAATATACCATGAAGGCGAAGAATACCTGCTTCATTATGATCCGAATAATGAAACATACTACAATTATGATCTTATTCCGGAAATCGGGGGGAAATACAAATTAGTTGTGAATTGGAACGGGCATAGGGCAGAAGGAGAGACTTACATTCCCGAGCCGGTCGAGATAAAAAGCTTTTACGTAGAGATTGTCGAAGAAACTGATGATTACTGGTATGAGTTCAATGAAGGAATACTTTATGCAGTTTTTTATCCTAATGAAAAGTCAGCTTATGCCGGATATATCCTAATGGGAGACAATGATAAAAACAAATATTATACGGATTATTCCTATAAAACACGCGATACTTCAAAAAGCGGCGTAATCGAACTTCCCGTCTCTGATTTTTATTATTATGACGACCAAGATACTAACGAATTAAAAAAATCGCTTGAGGGCAGAATTGCCTGTGTTGAATGTTACGACGAAGATTTTCACGACTATTTCCTCACGCGCTACGAGGGCGGCTCAGAAAACGCTATTTTCAGCACTTCCGGCATAAACGTAAAAGGAAATATTAAGGGCGGCATAGGGGTTTTCTTTGGTGTCAGCACAGCAAAAAGGACAGTTGAGTTTTAAGAATTTTTTCTATGTCCTGTCCTGAATAAAACACCTGTGGTTTAATTATTTTACTATCTGCATCCGTCCTCTTAATAAAGAACTTTCTGTTTTTATGAAATAGTAATAACAGCCCTGAGGCAGTTTCTCACCGTTGAAATGATACTGATGTCTGCCGGCAGGTTTAAATACGGCAGGTTCTTTAAAAACTATCATGCCGAAGGAATTATATATTTCAATGGCAGCATTTCCGGCAGATTCGGTGCTGTACTCAAGAAGCGTGCTTCCGGAAAAAGGATTCGGAATAACCCGGCTTTGCCTGCTTTCCGTAACAGGATTTACATTTACGGGGCTGGTATAGCTTACTATACTGCTGCCAATCTGGAATGTCTTAGTATTGTATTTTTTTATAAATAGAGTATAAAAGTAAGTATGGCCGGGTTGGATGTCTTCGTCGAAAAAGTCTCCGTAATATACAACACCGGTGGAGTCGCCCCTCGCCGGCGCAGTGATTATTGTTTCCGGAGCGCCTCCTTCAACTTGTTTCATAACAAAATAGCTTTCTATTCCTGCTTCATAATCGGTACCCCAAGAAATTTTCACTTTGTTTTCGGTTAAAACAGCATCAAAAGTGTAATCCTCGGCAAAATGGACAAGAGGCAGTTCGATAAGTTTTTCATCTGATTCGGAATAATCGCCGTCTTTATCAATAATCCTCAGCTTGTAAAAATAGGAAGCTCCTGCTTTATAGTCAGCATCAATATATTCGTAATTTTTTTTTGTTGTACTGTTTCCTGCGGCATCAAGACTGTCAACAATTTCAAACTCATGTTTTACGGGCACTTCAAATAATGCCCGCATAATCCAAAACTTAGAAGTTTGATATTCACTAGATGTTTCCCACTTGACAAGAACGCCTTCGGCGGTAAATTTTACATCAAAATCAGTCAGCTCGGCAGGACAAATATGCTTGCTGCCGCCGCCGAAACTGCTGTAGGATATAATAATTACAAGGATTAAGATAGTCTTTTTCATTTGTCAGGTTAATTTATTGAACAATTTATTTCAACAAAGATAAATATTTTTTCCAAAGTAACAAACTGATATATTGCAGCTGCAACTTGTTAAACAGAGATATTTTTATTGTTATCAATTCTTTTGAAGCGCAAATAAATATACGTATTTTTGTAATTGATAAGTTGTTGCAGAAAAAAAGAAAATAATGACATGATACCACGCTACACCCGCCCTGATATGGGAAAAATTTGGACTGACGAAAACAAATTTGCCGTCTGGCTGGAAATTGAAATCTTAGCCTGCGAAGCTATGGCTGAAATCGGTGAAATTCCCGTCGAAGCCGCAAAAGAAATACGTAAAAAAGCACGCTTTGACACAAAAAGGATACTTGAAATAGAAGAAACTACCAAGCACGACGTTATTGCTTTTCTTACAAATGTGGAAGAATATGTCGGAGAGCCCTCTCGCTATATACATCTCGGGATGACTTCAAGCGATGTTCTTGATACTTGCCTTGCCGTGCAGTGCAAACAGGCGGGAGAAATTCTATTAAATGATTTAAAAGCACTTCTGGAGGTTTTGGCAAAACGCGCCCGGGAAACAAAAGAGATGATATGTATAGGACGCAGCCACGGAATACACGCAGAGCCTATGAGCTTCGGTTTGAAATTTGCAAACTGGCATGACGAATGCAAACGCTGCATCCGCAGGATGGAAACTGCCGCCCGGGAAATCGCAGCAGGGCAGATTTCAGGAGCAGTCGGCACTTACGAGCACCTTTCCCCGAAAATTGAAGAATATGTCTGCGAAAAATTGGGCTTGAAAGCTGCTCCTGTTTCTTCGCAGGTAATAAGCCGCGACCGCCATGCAGAATTTCTCTGGGCAATGGCTTCGTCCGCATCGCTTCTTGAAAAAATCGGCACGGAAATCCGCCATCTGCAGAGAACCGAAGTTCTTGAAGCAGAAGAGTATTTTTCAAAAGGGCAGAAAGGCAGTTCCGCTATGCCTCATAAGCGCAATCCGATTTCCTCCGAAAATATCTGCGGACAGGCGAGGCTTATCCGTTCCAATCTTTTCGCGGCTATCGAAAACAATGCCCTATGGCATGAAAGAGATATTTCACACAGCAGCGTGGAAAGAATTATTATTCCCGACAGCACTATCTCCCTCGATTACATTTTAAACCGTATGACCCGCGTTCTGGAAAATCTGATTGTCTATCCCGAAAATATGAAAAGGAACCTCAATCTTACAAACGGACTTCATGCGTCGCAAAAAGTAATGCTCGCGCTTGCAAAAAAAGGAATGAAGCGTCAGAAAGCTTATGAACTCGTTCAAATCTCGGCAATGAAAACATGGGAAACAGGAATGCCATTTCTGGGCACACTCATAGAAAACAAAGAACTTATGGAACATTTTTCAAAAGAGGAACTCGAAGAACTTTTCTCTTATGAGGACATAAAAAAAGGTGTTGATTATATTTTTGAGAGATGCGGACTGTAGATGTGAGAAGGATATGCAAATACATCCGGCTTCGGGGGCTGACGTTACCCGAAAATTTCAAAAAAGGATAAATGTAGGGGCGAACCTGCGTGTTGGCTCATAGATCTGAAAAAGAAGATCCCCCTTACCCCCTTATAAATAAGGGAAAAATATTTTGTCTTTTCTCCCTCCCTTTTTTAAAAGGGAGGGTCGGGGAAAGATGACAGCACCGGAAAAAATGTGTATTTTTCTCCCTCCCTTTTTTAAAAAAGAGGGTCGGGGAGGGATTCCCATAATTCGGGCAATGTCAGGGGGATCTTTTCTACAAATATTTAATCCCTAAAGGGATTCTTCCATATCTCCTCCCTTTAGGGAGGATTCAGGTGGGGCTAAAAAATTGAGTTTACCTCGATACTTTCCTTACTAAAGCGGGTAACTTTTTCCCAGCTCCCGCGGCTACGGTGATGATCTAAAAAACTAAACTATTTCTCCCATTACTACCGGTTTCTCCGATGCGCATCTTTCAAGAACCGCATCTGCCTTCTTCTTCTCTGAGATAAGTATCATGCCGATACCCATATTGAAAACGCGGCGCATTTCTTCAGTTTCCACTTCGCCGGTTTTCTGAATAAGCTTAAAAATAGGGGGTATTTCCCATGCACCCCAATCAATTTTCAAAGACAAGCTTTCGGGTATAATTCTGGATGTATTTCCTACAATACCGCCGCCTGTAATGTGAGATATACCCGTCAGAAGACCATCTTCCGCAAGTGCATGAACAGGATTGAGATAAGACTTGTGAATTTCAAGAAGCGCTTCACCTGTTGTTTTTCCGAGTTCGTCTATGTAACTGTCAACTGTATATTTCTCAAGAAGAGCAGACCGAGCCAGTGAATACCCGTTTGTATGCAAACCCGTGGAAGCCATGCCTATTAATATATCGCCTTTTTGGATACGCCTGCCGTCAATAATTTTTTTCTTATCTACAACACCGACAATAGTGCCTGACACATCGTATTCTCCCTCGTTGTACATTGAGGGCATTTCTGCAATTTCACCTCCGATAAGGGCGCATCCGTTATTTTTGCAGCCAATGGCAAAACCTTCAATAACCTGCTCGGCAACTCCCGGTTTCAGCCTGCCTGAAGCAAAATAATCAAGAAAGAAGAGAGGCTTAGCGCCGCAGCAGAGTATATCATTTGTACAGTGATTAACAAGGCACTGCCCAACTGTATTGTTTACTCCCATCTTAAAAGCAATAATGAGTTTTGTACCTACTCCGTCGGTGCTTGCAACCAAAATCGGCTGTTCAATATCAGGAAAATCTGCTTCGTAAAAGCCTCCGAACAAGCCAATATCGGTAAGTACTTTTTCGTTAAAGGTAGAGCGAACCAAAGGCTTAATGTTTTTAACCGCCGCATCGCCGACATCGATATCCACACCTGCTGATTTATACGTCTTCCCCATTGATGAAACCTTTCGTTTATTTTCCGTTAATGTCTTTTTAATTTGTTTATTTTTTACTTTCCGCCTCAGATGTCCAAAATCTGCAAGATGTTGGAGATCTTTTTTATCCTAATGTTTCGTAATTGCGAGGAGCGTAGCGACGAAGCAATCTCTGCCATTAATACATTTTTAGAGATTGCTTTGGGTTTCTCGCAATGATATTGATTTTAAAATAATCATCCTTTTGTGTAATTTTCCCACTCATGGCTGTTTCATCTGATTATTTTTAACTTGAACCCCACCCCGACCCTCCCCA
>CAZOBD010000112.1:0-12357 GCA_964577665.1 uncultured Hyphomicrobiales bacterium | reverse complement strand
GAAACAGGAGGAAAAAGATGTCCAACATCTGACAGATGTTGGACATCTGAAGAGGTTGAAATCACGGATGTCATTCTGTCCCTGTGCCGAAAGCTTGTTTCAGTATTGTTTCAGAATCTCACGAATGAGGAACACACCCCTTAATCCCCTCTTGAGGAAGGGAATTTCCCCCTCTCTTACTTGTAGGGGAGGGTTGGGCAGGGATCGAAACTGAAGAAAAACTTATGTGGCTGGAGGAAGTAAACCGCTTTTCAAATATGTTTATGACCGATGAAGCAAAAAAAATAAGAGAAATGTTCAGAAAAGGAGAGATTTAAATGGAATCATTGAAAGATAAGATTATTTGGATTACAGGCGCAAGCCGGGGCATAGGAGCAGCTATTGCCGAAAAACTTTCCGAAACAGAAGCTAAGCTCATATTAAGTGCAAAATCAAGGGATTCTTTTAAAGACCTTATTAAAACGCTCGGCATGAAAACCAATGTTTTTCTTTTTCCCTGCGACATGAGCAAAACAGATGAAATTCAGCGTGTTTACGAAAAGATTCTGCTTTCAGTCGGCAGCCCCGATGTTTTAATAAACAATGCCGGAGTCGGTGTTTTCAAGCCATTTTCGGAGCTTACACTTGAGGATTTCGATGAAATGATGAATGTCAACGCACGCGGTGTTTTCACCGCAATCAGGCAGGTACTTCCCGGTATGAAAGAAAACCGCAATGGAGCGATTATCAATATTCTTTCCGGCGCTGTGCTGAAAGCTTTCAAGAATTCTTCAGCATATTCGGCGAGCAAAGCGGCGCTGTGGCAGATGAGCAGGTGCCTTCGCGAAGAAGTCCGCGGCGATGGGATTAAAGTTATAGATATTTTCCCCGGTGCCACCGAAACGGACATCTGGAAAGAAGAAATCAGACAAACCCGCGGTGAAAGAATGATGAAACCGCATGACGTTGCGGATGTTATCTATCATGCTGTTCTTCAGGCACAAAGCCCGACCGCCATGGTGGAAGAAATACATCTGAAGCCGCAGTTTGGTGATTTATAGAAACATCTGTAAAATTGATAATCCCACTATAATTGAGCAAAAATCCCCCCTGCTTTCCAAAAGGGCTGGGGACGGGCTTTCTTTGACTTATGAATAATTCTATTGGCAATTTTGGGATAATAATATTACTAATGTCATGCCAAACTCGAATCAGAATCCATAAGTCATTGAAATACTTAGAACAATGAGAATAATAGATTTTGAATTAAGTTCAGAATGACACAATCGTTAATTATTAGAAGTTTCTTGAAATTTTATTCTTCAATATCTGCTAAGATTCATTAGTGAAAAGATAAGTTTTCATCATATCATCCCATTTGGGCATATTCCTGCGAAGCCACTCGAGGGTCATGCAGGCATGTTCAATTTCTTCATCGCGGTTGTGAGCCATTATCTTAGCAAGTTCTTTATCTTTAGTAACATCCACTCTTTGGTTGTACCAGTCAACAGCTTCAATTTCTTCTTTCAGGCTGTTTAGTGCTCTTGTGTAATTTCTGGCATCTTCACTTAGTTCATTAAAGGGTTCGTGATAATCTGACATAATTCTCCTTATATTGAAATTTCACATGTTAAATACACATTGTAATTATCCTTTTTCAAGCTGCTCACTGATAAGACGGAACATTTCGGCTTCTAACAAGCCTGTCGATACTTCTCCTTTTGAAGGATCCCAGAAATGCACTTCTTGAGTTATATGATCTTCATATCCGCTCATTTCTCCTTTCAGACGAAGATAAACAGTGCCGTCCGGATTTTCCTTAACGATAAATTTATACTGGAATCTGCCGTTTTTCCAAATACCCCCGCGTATAAAGGGCATCTTTACGCTGTATTTTTTCAGCAGAGTGCCGGATGAATCAGTGCCGTCAACAAACACACACATATCAGAACGAATTTTACCTTTGTAGTAACCTTCGTCGTCCTGACGGTATGATTCCCTGTCAACCATGCAGCCCTTTGCTTCGAGGGCTTTTTTGACTGCATTCCATACAACTTCAAAAGGATAATTGTATGACTCTTCGTATTTTTCTTTATAGTATTTCATCTTAGGGTCAGTTTCTTCCTCTTCGTCGTCATCCCAGTTATATTTTGGTTTCTGATCGGCTTCCTCTTCGGCTTCTTCGCTTTTTTCTTCACTTTCCCAGGGATATTTCTTTTCCTCCTGCTGCTTTTTGGGTTCCTGCTGCGAATCATTTATCGCCTTTAGTGATAAATCTGAACTGTTGCTGTTCATTACTGCAAGGAAAATAAAAGATAATGCCGTAATCAATGCCGTTATAAATTTCATGTCATCCTCCGTTACCAATAGTCAAAAATTTTTTTTATTTTTTTTATGTGAATTTAATATAAAGTATGTAAAGTTGCAATATTTTTGGAAATAATTTAAAAAAATTAATATAAGACATTAAAAAACTTCTTCAGCAAAGTAATTATTCTCACGTTGTGAACGCGGATAATGTCGATTTTGTGTTTGAGAAGAAGAGCATGTATCAGCGCTGTCGGAACGTCTCTTTCTGAAGGAGTGTCGATGCCGGCTGTTTTTCCGATAAATGATTTTCGGGAAATACCGAGAGCCAAAGGCACATGCAGCTCCGAGAATCGGTCAATTTTCCTTAAAATTTCGAGATTGTGCTCAAGTGTCTTTCCGAAGCCGATTCCCGGATCGGCAATAATGGATTTCACTCCTTTTTCCTTTGCAAATTGTATCTTACCGGCTAATTCTTTGATAATATCCTCAATAACATTATCATATTTTGGATCTTGCTGCATGATACGCGGCGTTCCCTGCATGTGCATCAGTATCAGTGCCATATTATATTTTGCGGCAATGTCTGCAAGTCTTTCATCACCTGAGAGAGCCGTTACGTCGTTTAAAACTTCGGCTCCTGCGTCTGCAGCAGCCATTGCGACATTATATTTTGAAGTATCAATTGAAATAACCGATTCGGGTATCTCTTTCTTGATTCCCTTGATGACGGGCAGCACACGGTTTATTTCTTCTTGGGCATTGACGGATTCGGAACCGGGGCGTGTAGATTCGCCGCCGATGTCTATTATATCGGCGCCGCCAAAAAAAAGCTGCAGCCCCTGCTTTATTGCTGCATCCTTGTCAAAAAACCATCCTCCGTCGGAAAAGGAATCAGGAGTAACATTTAATATTCCCATTATCTTTGGGAAGTTTCTTTCTTTTTTCTGCATTGATACCATTATTCAACACAAATTAATGTATAATTTCAAGCAAAAATAATCAGGAAAGTTTTATTAAAAAAATAAAGAAGAAAAAAAAATGAGATTATATATGCCTATACTAAATAGAGCTTAGCCGGATGAGATGTTTCAAATATGAATATCAGGTAATGTAAGTATAATAAGTTTCAATATATTATTTAACACAAAATTAACTTGCATTTGTCAAAATAATTTATTAAATTAACTTAAATGGTTAATAATAGTTCATCTGTTCTTAATTTAACCATTGAAAAATAAGAACTTAGAATTGTTTTACAAAACTGGAGGTCTATGGTAATTTAATCTACTCATTTCAATTATATTTATACCGGCTCTTGGGAGCTGAAAAAGCATATTTTCTAACTCGACTTTTTTGGGATGGAAAAGTGTGCTAATGGTTTTTAGTGCTTATTCATTCAAATGAAAGGAGGCTGTATGCAGGCTTGCTACTAAATTTATTTTTATTTTTATCTCAGTGATTTTCCTGCAGTCAATGGTACTTTGTATGCTGATTGAAAGCATTCGTATTGCCATTTACAAATATTCTTATGTCAATGAATCTATTATTGTATCAGCATAACATTATTGAAAAGGTTAGTTTATTTGAGATATTCCAAAGAAAACATTAAAATCTAAAAAAGGTAATACAATGAAAAATAAGTTGTTGAAACTAAGCCTCGGGGGGCTGCTTCTGCTTGTTCTCCTGGCTGCCATCAATGCAAGGACGGCAGCGGGCGGGGTGATTATCCCGACAGATTCCACTCAGGACGACTTCCTTAAGGCATATAAAATGATGCTTTATCAGAGCTATGTGGACTACCGCTTCACAAGCAGTACTATCGACACAAACCTCTTTCCCGCTTTCGGCGAGTTTTCTCCATATTGGATACGATCAGGTGAAAACAAAGGCAGTTTTGTTTTTCCTGATAAAATACCCGGAGGCTACTCAAGCGTAAGCAGTTCCGAATACAATACTTATAACTGGCAGAATGATGACCATTATTCGATACAGTACAAACCCAGCAGCAAACGGGCCGCCATTTTTAAAAGTAAGATAACCCGTAACAATAATACTGTTTCCTGGGGGGCGATATATTTTAAAAATATGTTCGACTCATACCTTTATGGAAATATCTATTATTATGTTGACGAGGATTATTTTGACGGCAGCAATTTGAACAGTGCAACTCAGCTATTGATAATTCCGTCTTTTACACTTGATGGCACTGATAACAAGCATTACATAGACAGCGTGTTTGCGGTCTGCCCTGATTTGAAAAACAGAATAGATTCTTATCTGCAGAGCGGCGGCACTATATATGCCGAAGGCAATGCAGTGTATTTCATTGAAAAATTGGGCTTGCTTGACTCAAATGCCGTTGATTTTGAAAATTCCGTCGATCCTGATCCTGTTACTAATCTGGTTGACATTGAATATGAAAACACATCAAATCCGCTTTCTTTCATGGAGAAAACAGTCGGCGGAAAGCTCTATGCCAATGCCTGCCCTATGGTAGATGCCGGAAATGCTGAAATAACCGCAAAATGCTCGCAGAACGGCGCTCCGGCTGTTTTTGTTTTGAAAGGTGATGATGCAGGCGGCGGCAGAATTATCTGCAATACAGGCATCCCGACAATAGGCGGCATGAACGAACTTAAAAACGGAAGCCGCCAGCTACAGTGGAGCCTCAATGCAGTAATGTATTCTTTTTCAAATCAACTGGACGTAACCCGCTCGGTTTATAACGAACTGCCCGATACTCTTACGGCAGGAAAATACGCAGTTTCTTTCGACAGGCTCGACACATTTGAGGTGCGTATTAAAATCAGGAATATGTCCTCCGAAACCATTGAAGGCATAAGGATTGTCGAAAGAATGAGAAGGGCGCTGTCAGAGGGACAATATGATAATTTTTTCAAAATAGTGGACGTGAAAACTTCCGGTGTTACTCATACTATCAAAGATTATGATTTGATACTTGAAAATATAACACTGGCTCCCCACAGCGAAAAGGTTATTGTTTACCGGTTAAGGACGCCCGATCCCGACGACAAAATCCATGAATATATTGACAATTTTCTATCATGGAGAACTTATATCTATGCTTCTTACGGCACGATTGAATATGACGATTCCGATGGTTCGCATAATTTCTGGAAATACCGCAATTACGTTGATATAATGTTCAGTGCATTTCTGGCGGCGGATACGGATTTGAACTGGAAGAACTTTCTCGGGCTTTATTACCAGCCTTTCAAGGTTTTTATGATAATGGAAAACAAAGAAAGAACCGAAGCCCGAAACACTAAATACGTACAGTATATACCTAAAGACGTTCCTTTTTACTGGAGCGATAAATCCATAAACATTCCTATTTTGAAAACTCCCGGAGGTAAATTCGTTGATGTTCTGCGGGGCAGCAATGACGAGCAGAATCCCGATTACGATCTCGACAGCGACGGCAAACCGGATGCATGGCTGGATACTTCATCAATTTATCCCAAGGGATATACTATCACAGAAGAAGAAGTTTACTGGCTGAATCCCTGGGAACATCTCAGGACCGGAGATAAATTTTATTACGAGGATATAGACCACGACGGAAAACGCGCTCAAGATACAAACGGCGACGGAATAGTCGATGTGGAAGAACCCGGTGATAAAATACGCGTCTGGAAAGTTACATGGGATATGGGTACAATTTCCGGATATGAATATTTCGATCCCTACTGCTATTACGAAATATGGGTCGATCCGCCTAATCTGGTTAATATGTCTGCCGGCGTAGGTTATACGCATGATGTTTGCGAGGAAGTAAACGGAATGTACTATCCTTACTCCTCCGATATAGAAAATCCGAATCTTGCCGATACAAGCTGGACCCATTGGATGGAGCGGGACGAAAACGGCGAAATAGTCTGGAAGCAGTTTATTTACCAGTCCGTTAAGAACTATGAAGGATTTACCTACATAGATACTGCAAAGACGGGATATACTCTTAAACCGACTGACAGATGCGCCGGTACAGTTCCCCAGCCGCACCGAGAGTTCATAGCCGTTTTGTCTCTCGGCGGTGAAGAAATAGACATGACGCATTACCGCCCGCAGGTTTCGAGATATTCTAATCTTGAGTACACGACAATCTTCGGCGAGCATAGAAAAACGCCGATTCGATCTACATACACTTACTATGCTCCTCTGCCGAATCCGCTTCAATTCGAGTACCTTTCTAACAATTACATAATAACAAACACGGAAGGAACCGACACTCTGAAGCATCTTCCTTCGCAGGGCACTGCAAACATTACGTTTGAAGTAGATGCCTCAACGGAGTATTCCTATTATTGGATACGAAATGTCGGGCATGACGTTGATTACAATGACCCTTCAGTGAGAAATGAAAGCTGGGAAGAACTCGGCGACGGCGTTTTCGGCTACATGGTTTACGACATTCCCAAAGGAATGGGCGGCTACAAAATCCATCTTCCGAAAAAGGAAGACGGCACTTATGACATTGATGCCATTGTGCAAGTTGATGGTGAAGACTACGAAAGGTGGCTTTACAATCCCAATACTAAAGACTCAATCGAGATTTGGGAGGATCCTTTCCAGTATCACATTTACATACCGCAGCTTCTTATTCCGCCTGCTTTGGACGATGACAACCGCGACGGAATAGACGACTGGATAGACGACCGCGGCGACCGTTTCTGCTCTTCAACCGGTTTCCTGCATGATGCTTTTATGCTCGATGACGGCGAAAAATGGCGTGATTTTCCCAAGGAAAGATTCAAAGACGATATATACGGCTGGGTCGATTCGGGCTGGTACCACGGTTTGGACATGACATACGGCGACGACTTCTTTGAAACCCTAGGAAAGACGCATTTTACTTTTAATGTCATCTACGAAGGCTTGGGCAGGGAAGGTCCCGTTCAGATAAGCAAAGGCGGATGGCTTGTAGTCGAAGAAATATTCGGCGGCTCTCCATGGGTTATTTTCAGTCACACCCTTTCAGGCTTTGCTCAGGGAGTTGATCTTGAGATTCTTTCAGCCGACAATCCCGGAGTTGTGAAATTCGGAATGGATACTATGTTTATCAAACATACCGTTTCCGATAAAAACGAACCGCATTACTTCAATTATATGTTCGATCCATATCATGTTTCTTACGGATACGGAGAAAGCACCATAACTACCTATGCCGGGGGAAAAGATCCGTGCAGTCTGATTCTGCCTTCTGTGAAGACTTCCACTCTGATTGATCCGGATTTTGACAAGCACGACCTTACTTTAGTGCCGTTTGCAGATACAACGAATCCTGATTTGGAAGACTATCCCAAGCAGGTCAGTGGCTGTTTTCTGCAGGCAAGGGTAGAGGTTATGAACGGAACTGACGATAACTGGCTCTTTACGAAAGTTATCCCTCATCTGGACGATGCTCTCGGCGAAACGGAGCTTGTAATGAGCTATGTTGCTTATCCCCGTCCCCTGGTTCCTGCCAAAGTAGATCCGCAGACAGGCGAGATTATTCAGGGCGGAGATGATTTCGGGACTTTCCGTGAAGGATGGCGCTTCAACGAACCCGAAGGCGAAGTGCTGGTAAAAATGGGCAATGAACTGCCGCTTCTTATGCCTTCTCGAAGAGCTTATTTCATCTTTCTTTTCAAAATAGATACAACCCTTGAAAAGGGGATTTATCAAATCGGCTTTTCAACTTCAGGCACAAGAAGAAATTACATGGACGACGGAAAAATGCTCAAAAAGGACGGTATTCTTGAAAAAAATATCAGCTATGAGCCGCCTCCGCTTCAGTTCAGCATTATCGACAGAAACGATCGCGGAAACATCGTTGAGTTTCAACAGATGATACTCGGAACGGCAAAGCTTGACAAAATCACTACAAACACTACTGATTATTTCAGAGGACTTGAGAATGTAAAATGGTCCTTTGAAGATGTTAACCATACTGATTTTAACGAAATGACAAACATTCTGCCTGCAAAATACGATGAAAAAACCGGTATTGAGACTATTGACCTAAGCTCAATCGGAGAATTCCCGACAATCGAGAATAACCTCTTCTATGTACTCGAGAAGGGTAAAGTTTACAGTTACGATGCCGGCGACGATGTGGAAGTCAGCGAAAGCGAACAGATACACTTCGATTATCCGCCTTTCGGAAAGTTTTATTCCGAAGACGATGAAGTAGTCGTAACAACAGTAGGACCAAAAATTAAGAACTACAAGGAAATAGCCGCAATAAACGGCGAGAAGACAAAAAAGGATTCTCCACTAAGCTGGCCCGAAACGCCGGACAAAGACGTGGAAATCCTGTTTGAAGTAACAAACTATGGAAACAACCTTGCCGAAAACACAACCGTGAATGTTTACCCCGGAACGTATTTCACGCCCAATCCGGACAGCCTGCCCGAAAACTGCACAATAAAAGACGGCATTTTAAAGGCTGCAGTAGGGCCTGTGGTTCCCGGCGAAACAAAAAGGGTTATGCTGCATTTTAACAGCGTGGATGACGTCTGCGGCAGAATGTACGACGAATCTACCCTGATACCCGCGGTCGATGTAACATATAAAGGCAGCACGGGCAGCGGCAGTCAGTCCGAACTTTTCGCTTATACCGATGAGCATTTGCTTGATGCTCCCGCTTATGACCTGAAAATGGACGAAATCAGCACTTCCATGAAAGATCTTGAAGCAGGAGACATAGCCAAAATTCGGACTAAGCTGAAAAACGGCGTTCTTCCCTCTCTTAATGTGTCTGTGGAATTTTTTACGATACTCGAAGCGAAGGATACGATTCCGATTGAAGAGGTCATAGTCGATTCCATAGGCACTCTTGAGGAAGAAATTGTCGGCATTGACTACGTTGTGCCCGATTCGGTGAATTTCATCGAGATATTCGCCGTGATAGACGGCGGCTGTAAAATCAATGAGTTCTGCGAAAACAACAACAGGCAGTCGTTTATTCTGCCGCTGAAGGCTCCCGCATGGATAATCGACGTAAAAAACAGCCCGAACCCGATGGCATGGCGTACTCTTTTTTCATACATACTGCCTAAACCGGTTGAGAATATGAAAATCGAGATTTTCTCTCTGGACGGCTTCCTGGTCGGCACGGTAGAAAACTGCCCCGGTACGGAAGGAGTTCACAGCGTAGAGTGGAAAGCGCCTAACCTGACCGACGGGGTTTACGTTTACAAGATTACCGCGAAATCCGAAAGCGGCAAGATGAAAGAATATCACGGAAGCTTGATTAAAAATTACAGGTAATTATTGTTTTATTTATCTCTTATCCGGCGGCTTTTTGCCGCCGGTTCGGTTTAAAAAAAAGCAGACATAGAAAAATTCATACAACATCACTCTTCTTCTTGAAGGATTTTGTTCAGATTAATCGGGAGACTGATATTGAATATGGAGCCTTTGTTCATTTCACTTTGAACGTTTATAGTTCCTCTGTGAAGATTTACTATGTGTTTTACGAGTGATAATCCTAAGCCGGTTCCGCCTGTTAGGCGGGAACGTGATTTATCGACTGTATAAAATCTTTCAAATATTCGGTCAAGGTGTTCGGTAGGTATCCCTATCCCATTGTCCCTTACTTCAATATTTACAGATTTTTCTTTGTAACCTACCGTTATTTGGATCTTGTTTTCTTTTTCGGCGTCTGAATATTTTATGGCATTGTCAACAAGGTTTACAAAAAGCTGCTCAAGTTTAAATGCATCGGCATATATTACAGGAATATCTTCTGTAAAATAAGTAACAAGCATCATGTTTTGAGCATTTAACTTCTGCTCGAAAATTTTCAAAACATTATTTATCAAATCGGGAAGCCATACCTTAGTGATGACCATTTTATCGGCGGGGCTGCCGCTGCTGTCTTCCATTTTGGCTATCAGCGACAGGTCATTGACGATATTGATAAGCCTGTCAGTATGACGAATCAATATATTGAAATAATGCTCCTTTTTCTTTTGGCTTTTTTGCTTGACTTTCACGTCATCGCTCATAGTTTCTATAAAACCTTTGATGGCAGTAAGCGGAGTGCGGAGTTCGTGAGATACATTCATAATAAAATCTCTTTTCATCTGCTCTAACCGCTTAACTTCAGTAACATCATACAATATAATAACGAATTTGTTTTGGCTGCGGATGTGGCTGGCGCTGCAGATGTAATATTTGTTATTGCATGACAGCTCGCCAAAATAATTCTTCTGCCTGAAAATTTTTGAAATCATTTTATCGAAAGCCGGATCATCTATTACTTCACCGTAATGTCTGCCCTGAGCTTCCTTGACCATGAAATTCTGACGAAAAATCGCGTTAATAAAAAGAATAACGCCGTTAGAGTCGATAACCAGCAATGATCCTCTTATTGAAGATATGATTGTGTTAAGTTCTTCTTTTTGGCTGGTAACTTGACGGAAAAGATTTTTTATCTGCTTTGTCATGTAGTTAAAACTGTCAGCCAGGTCTTTTAATTCATCTTTATTTTTAAGGCGGACTTTCGTATCGAAATCACCTGCGGCGACTTTTCGCGATGCTCCTGCGAGGGTTTTTATCGGCTTGGAAATACTGCGGGAGAAAAACCAAAGGCCCACAAGGGACAGCAAAACGAAAATTGAGGCTACTTTGATAATAGTAAACTGGAGATCGTCAATGAAATCATTTATATCTCTCAGAAAAAGACTAGCCCTGCAAACGCCGATGATTTTACCTCTGCTTTTAATAGGAACTGCAACATAAAACATCTTTTCTTCGATAGTGGTGCTGTATCTGAGTGATTCACCCTCATTTCCGGAGTAGGCATCCTGTATCTCGGGTCTTTGCCTGTGATTTTCCATGGTTTCCGGTTCTTTTTCGGAATCGGCGACCACTTTTCCATTCAAATCAATAATAGTAATGCGGGTTTGTATTTCGCTGCGGGCTGCCTTCAGAATGGAGTCGATTTTTTCAAATTCATTGTTTTCGTATAAAGGCCGGATTTTCAAGAGGATACCGTGGTTAAGCTTGGAGAGATCGTTTGAAAGATGGTCGTAGAAATAATTCTGTGTCGCATTAAATGCAACTGCGAGTATCAATCCCGTCAGAATAATTATTACGAGAAGATATACGCCGAATATTTTTGTAAAAATGTACTTCAAGATATTTTCACAGAGAAATCTGATTCACAAATTATATTCATACCTCAAGCTTGTAGCCGATACCCCTGATGTTTTTGATGAATCTGCCGGCAGTACCGAGCTTTTCCCGGAGATTTTTTATGTGTACGTCAACGGTTCTGTCTAATACGCCTTTTTCTTGAACACCGAGGTAATCCAAAATCTGATCGCGGGCATAGACCCATCCTTTTCTTTCGGAAAGAAGTTTCAGAATACGGAATTCGGTTGAAGTCAGATCAACTTTTTTACCTTCGACGATAGTTTCGTATTTCTGCAGGTTTATTTCTAATATATCTCCTATACGGATTTTTTGCGTTTCCAGCACTTTTTCATCGCGGCGGAGCACAGCTTTCACTCTTGCCGCCAGCTCCCGCGTTGAAAAAGGCTTGGTAATGTAATCGTCGGCTCCCAGCTCGAGACCTAATACTTTATCCATCTCTTCGGTTCTTGCAGTAAGCATAATGACAGGTACCGAAGAAAGGCGGTCATCCTTTTTCATAAACTTGCATATCTCGAAACCGTCTGCATCGGGCAGCATAAGGTCAAGCAGTACAATATTGGGAACTTCCTCTTTCAAATATTTGAAAAAAGTATCCGCATCATAAAATTCTTTTACCTTGAACCCGGCTTTTGCGAGATTGACCGATACAAGCTCTACTATGTCCGGCTCATCGTCGATAACGGCGACAACTTTAGAAGACTTGTTTTTCATTACCGGAGAATCATCATTTTTTTTCTTTTTTCCCATATTTTTCTTCAGAACTGTTTTACAAAGTAATTATAAATTTGTTCAATACTTTATTCAAAAATAACAATTTAATCTTTCGAATAATAATAAATTATTCTTAACAACTCAACTTTCTGAGTTGTATTATAGGATTAGAAAAAATGAAGTAAATATTAT
>CAZOBD010000111.1:0-12887 GCA_964577665.1 uncultured Hyphomicrobiales bacterium | reverse complement strand
GGACTCCACCTTCGAGGTGGAGTCCATCTGTAACCGAAGTAAGATATAAAGTTATATTTCTGTATAAGCATCAAAAAATATTTGAATAATCCCCAATTTTTGGAACTGCGCCGAAATATCATCAAAATTGCCAACAAATGAGGTGATTTTTATACATATTGCCTGCACGAATTTCTTAGTTTTGCCTAATAACACGAAAATCTGCTCGTTTTCTGTCAGACATTAAATATAAGATGAGTCCGGTATAAACCAAACAAACTAATCACGCAGCGTTTCATTGAAATTGTCGAAATGCAGGAAATCTATATTTCATAAGCATAATGACTTGTAGTATTTTTATTGAAAAGATATTTTCGGCTAAAGCCTTTAGGTTTATGACTCTGTTAACACCTTACCAAAAGGTCAGAGTAATTATTACTTATTTTCAAAAAATATTCCGAATATTATTTTCCTAAAGTTTATCTCAATACTTAAAGAATTACTTTATCTCCAAGCTTATAACCGGAGGATCAGAACCGTAATGAGCCGGCTTATGAGGATTTTTCCACGTGTCTATATATTCAAAGCCTGCAAGCTTGCGGGTGTTATTGAAATAAGCAAAAGAAAACGGAATAACGCTGCCCGATGAAAGCACGATATCGTCGTCGCTGTCGCTGAAAGTGTTGAATGCTCTTTTCAGTTCGATAATCCATTTCCCGTTGGAAAAAACGCCTTTTGCTTCTACATCTCCCCTGCCTGAAAAGGGATTGCTCTGCTCTCTTATTTTCCAGCCGGGTACTATGTCTCCGGAAGCCCATGCGGAGCCCGTTATGGGATTGGGATTTGCAGGATCAAAACTGACCGCGCTCTGATCCCAGATAAATTTGCTTTTATCGAAACCGTTGTTGTCTCCTCCGGGGACACTGACGGGAAGTATCTGCCCTGCTCCCGGAGCGGGGAAATTTGGATCTGAGAATGTTCTTCCTGCCATATCGCCCTGTCTTCTGTTTTTTGTATCTGTAGGTCCGTCAGAACCCACTGCAAAATAATCGTCGGCTTTCCCCTGTGGATTTGTAGTTCCTGCCTTCCAGTACCACATATCAATTTTTCCGACAGTAGGGAAATGTCCCGACTCATAATGAATTGTCTCAAGAGGCACATGACATGAAACAAGGCAGCCTGCTTTGTCAAAGGTATCTTCGGGGCTGTCTCCGTGCACATTAGCAGATATTGGAAAAATAAATCCTAAGCCGTCCTGTCCGTTTTCGTGAAGCTCCCAGTTGGAATCGCTGGAAGGATCGCCTCCTTTAAATTCAAATTTGTTGGGTATATCGTCCTGTGTCGGGTCTTCCACTTCAACAAGAAAATAAACATTCTGACCGTCATTCACCGACCAAATTTTAGCTTTCATAGTTCCCTGCGGTTTTGTCGGCTCTAGCTGCACAAGAGTAAGATTCAAAGGAACTGCTGAACTCCACGCAGCGTCTGCGTCTGAGCCGTCCACGCTGGGACTATTTGTTACTTTAGCAGACACCATCGAAAGTTCATCGATTGTTCTTCCTCTTCCTTTAAGGGAAACGGTATATTCCACTTGATTAGAACTGACAATATTAACCTGAGCTTCATACTGCCTTGCTGATGCAGGCATAAACTTAACGGTTATTTCACCTGACTGATCCGCATCAAGATTCTGTAAATCTTCACTTATACTGAAAGCTTCAGCGCCGCTGCCGGATATCGAATTGTCCAGTGTAACCTGCTGTCCGTACAAGTTTGTAACTGTTATTTTAAGTTCCTTTGAAGCATTAACATTTATAGTGCCGAAATCAAGATTTGCAGGCTCTACTGAAAGATCGGAACTGATTTTACCTTTGCCGCTCATTGGCACTGCCGCAAGCTTATCCTGATCGAGAAAAAGCTGTGCTGTGTATTCCTTACCGACAGAGGGGCTGAACTCCACTTCCACTTCACCGGTCAAACCGGACTCAATCGGTCCTTCGGGCTGAGAAGTAATCTCGAAATATGAAGCATCAACTCCGGCAATTTCGGGTACAAGGGTTATTTCGGTCAGGGTAAGATTCTGTACTGTAACGGTTTTTACCGACTTTTCTCCTACAGGCACTTCCCCGAACTGAAGTTCGCTCGGGCTGAAGTTTAAATCAATGGATAATGACCCTTTTCCTCTTAATTCCACCTGATTGTCCTTATCTAATACAAGTGCAGCAGTATAGTTCTTTTCTGCTTTCGGGGTGAATTTAACTGCCAGTTGTCCGATTTTTCCCGAAGGGATTGAAAGTGAGGTGCTGCCCTCGATTTGAAATACCCCGTCGTTATCATTGCTTATGGATACATTGAGGTCAAGCGTTTCCTCTGAAATATTTTCGATATTAACATTCATTGACCTTGTTACCCCCGGTTTTACCTGTCCGAAATTAACCGGATTGGGAGTAATGTTCAATTTTGCATTAGCAGTGCCGGAACCGGTAAGCTGCACCGCGCCGTTCTTTATAAGTTTGTCCTTATATTTTATGTTCAAGACCGCCGAATAACCTCTTGATTCGGCCGGAGAAAACGAGACTTCCACTATTATCGTTTGTCCGGCTTCAATTTCTCGTGAGTTTCCTCCTTGTAGAGAAAATGAACTTTTATCAGTTCCTTCTATAGCAAGACTAACGGTAACCCCGCTTTCACTTTCATTTTTAACCGTTACGTTCATTTTCTTTTGGTCGCCGAGGCGTACCATTTGGAATGCTAATGTAGAAGGATTTGCAATTATATCATCAGCGGATATAACCGGATTACTGCCGTTGTCGTCTCCTCCGCATCCCCAAAAGAACAGCATCAGGATTGATAAAAGTACACTCGTTGGGAAAATTTTTTTAATTTTTGCAGAAAAAATCATCTAAACACCTTTATTATGGATAGTAAAATTTTCAAAAATACTTATAAGTTACAATATTCATCTGTTTATTTTAAGCCCCGCCCTAACCCTCCCCAAAGGGAGGGAATTCATTGTTTCATCTCCCTCCCCTTGGGGAGGGCCGGGGTGGGGTCTCTTCCGGTTTTAAATTTACATTACTTTTTTTTAATTTTTTCGCATCTCATTCCCAAACTCCGATTTGGGAATGTAATTATCTTCAAAAACTCTTTTTTTCATTAACTCTTAGAATAGTTATACCCTTATGTGATTTCCCGAAATAATGGATGTTTCATCTGTTTATAAACTTTATCAAATGCAATCATGTCATTCCGCACTTATCGCGGAATGACATCCATGATTAATATTTTAATTATTCAATTATTTCAAAGAATCAAGGAGTTTATCCACTTCTGCAATACTGGTGTTTTCATAATAATCTTCGTTAACGGCTATCATAGGAGCTCCTCCGCAGGCGCCCATACATTCCACTTCCTCAAGAGAGAATAAGCCGTCAGAAGTAACTTCCATGTTTCCTATACCAAGCTTTTCAGATACATGCTGAAAAATTTCTTCGCCTCCCGTCAGCATACATGATACATTGGTGCATACCTGTATATGATACTTGCCCATCGGCTTTTCAAAAAACATAGTATAAAAAGTAACAACGCCGTGCACGGCAGCATAAGGCAGTCCGAGCACTTCACCAACATAATGCTGCACATCGCCTGACAGCCACTTCCATTTTTTCTGCGCCAGCCAAAGTACAGGCATCAACGCCGACTGTGTGTCCGGATATTTGGCTTTGATTTTTTCGATTTCTTTCAGTTCTTCTTCGGTAAACTCAATTTTTTCTTTCGCTGCAATCATTTTCATATATCAGTATTAACAAACAACCTTAATTTGCAAATTTAATCAAACATCGTAAGATATGCTATTTTTTCAAGCAAAAAACTTCGATATAGATTATTTTTTTATCCTGCGTATGAACATTTTAATGTCAAGCCATCTTTTTAAAGCCGTCAGGAGCTTGTGAAATCCCGAAACCCGCACCCGTTTACGAAAAACATCGAACTCGTTAAGCTCTATTTTTTCAAGCAGTCTGTAATAAATAGTGTCCATTATCTCGGCGGCAACAATGGACGGTCTTTCGTCGGGCCGCAGGGAAGTGCGGGCGCGGTGGTAATACTCGCGGGCTCTTTTTGCCTGAAAACGCATCATCTCGACAAAATTTTCATTGTACACTTCCGCAGTGAGATCGGCTTCGCTGTAATTAAACCGGCGCAGATCCTCAAGGGGTATATAAATGTACCCCCTGTCTTTATCCGTTTTGATGTCTCTCATTATGTTAGTAAGCTGGAGCGCATAGCCCAGATTGACAGCATATTCTTTTGTTTCTTCGTATTTATATCCGAATACTTCAATGCTAATAAGCCCTACTATGCTTGCCACGCCATAGCAGTAATCTTTTAGCTCCTCAAAAGTTTCATAGCGGTTTTGAACAAGGTCCCGGCGTACTCCGTCAATAAGAGTAAGAAAATACTGCCTTGGTATTGAAAAGCGGTCTATAACTTCTCCAAGCGGCAGCAATACACCCAGTCCGCCTTTAGTATTGATATTTTTATTAGAAAAAGATTTATTCTTCTGCTTCTGTTTTTTGCTGATTTCCAAGTGCCGGTATATTTTTTCAATCTGAGATTCCCAGAAATCCAATCTCTCCAGTTTCCTTTTCAGATCGCTATCCGTACGGGAAGGACCCGCATCTACAATATTATCGACGTAGCTGCAAAAAGCATAGATGGAATGTATGGCTCTTTTCTCGTATTTGGGTAAAATTGCAAAAGAATATAGAAAATTAGAGCTTTCCTCTTTAGGAAGGCTTTCACCTTCAAAATCCGCCATTGCAGCCTGTGTCAGTATTTCCATTGCTTTTTACGATTCCGGCTCTCAGCCTGTTAATTATCATTTCAAAAAATATATAGGAACCTAAAAAGCAAGATAAAACAAAAATCCGATAAAATCAAGAAGTCATTCCAATATTTGTAAGCACGGTTAAAACATCATGGCTATACCTACATAGATGCTGAAAAACGTAGGGGCAATTTCAGGGGATACTCCCACGCCCTCCTGAGTTACGCGGCTTTCAACCGAAGTAAGATAGCTGTAGCGGAGCTGACCGTTTATTGAAAATGAAGGACTTAAAATATAGTCCATGCCCACAACAGGCGAAAAACCGAATCTTCCTTCAGCTTCGTCACCGCTGCCTCCGTAACTCACACCTTGGTAATATGTTCTCAGCCCTTTAGTAAGATAAACTCCTAAATCGGCACCTGCAAAAAGCTCGAAAGTTTCCGTGTAAAGGAAATAATACAGCGCCCCCGCTTTGATGCCGAAGGTCTGAAACTGCTGGTCATTCACATTCTTTCCGTAGTCGTCGTTAGACTTCATATCGAAATTCACCAGATGCACACTTGCTGTCAGTGCCAGTTCGGGCATTTTCGGGAAAAACTGATGCTCAATCATTCCCGCAAAACCGATTGCTAAATCATACTGGTCAAAGTCGCCAACGGGAAAGTTAAGATTTGCATGTACAGATACTTTGGTCTTTTTGGGTACGTCCTGCGCCTGCAGCGAAACAGTTAAGATAAAAATAAGGGCTGCGGTAAGAAATATGCTTGCTTTTTTCATAATTTTTCCGAAATATTTTTTACACAAAATTCTTTTCTGTATGCAAAAATAAAGGAAATTTCCATTCTGAAAAAAGAATTACCGAAATTTTCAGTTTATCACCGCATTTTAAACTGCCTAATCTCATACCTCAGAACTTAATATTTTCGGCAGCGGCTCGCATCCTATTGTAGTATAAACAGGATGAGGAAATCAGCCGGGTAAAGCATTTCAATTCAACTTTCTGAGTTATAATAACTTTTTTATATAAGATAAATGCAATGCATTAAAGATATGTCAAAAAATTAAAGACTACACAATGTGTCCCCCAATCCCCTTGAAATAAGGGAGCATAAAAAACAGATGCTCCCTCCTCATTTGTAAGGAAAGGCGGGATGGGATTTCTTGAGAACAAGTTAAGATTTGTATTTATAAGTCATTATGCTGCTAAAGATTTATTTTACTTTTAAGCATTGTGATACAATGATATTTAAACTCAAAATGTCGAATATTATAAAATATGAAAATATTTTTGGAAATTGTAACTTTTTTAGGTTTATTGTGTATAAGAACTATAAGTGGTAAAAAAAACGGAGCAAAAAATAAGTTGTAAAATAAATTAAAGGGTCTGACATGAAAAAAATTTTACCGGTATTATTATATTTGCTGTTAACTTCCTCATTGACAGCACGGTTCGACATCGAGGATTATAAAACATATCTCGCGGCTCATCAGGATATGACAGTAAGCGGGCTTCTGCAGGAATATCCCGCGGGTTATTTTTTAAAAGAGGTCCCCACTGACTTTTTATCTGCAGATTATGCCGAAAGCATCGATATTAACTTTAAGCTGACCGATTACGAAAAGCATCTTATCTCCAAGCATGGTTTTATGGTCAGCGAGAGGCTTGATTACTATACTTTTATGCAGGCTTTCTGGGATGTATATCAAAAGGATATGCCAGTTTTTATTTCAAGCGACGCCGTATTACATGCGCTGCATTATTCTTTTGATGAAATATTGATCATGTATGAGCGGAGAATGCTAGTGGAAGAACTAAGCACCGCTCTGAATAAACTGAAAAACAGCCTGAAAAGCAAAAGCAGTCCGGATGCTCCTGAGGTGTATGTAAAAGCGCTCGATGATATGGATGTGTATCTTACTGTGGCGCAAAACCTTTTGAAGGGAAACGCCGAGTGTGTTTTTTCAAAGAATAAGGAATCTGTGGATAAGCTTCTGCATCTGATTGAAATGAAAAAGCCTGCGGATTATCCTCTTTTTTCTTCAACACCGAGGAATCTCGATTTCAGCCAGTTTACCGTAAGAGGGCATTATTCCCGGTTTGAAGATTTGAAGATGTATTTCAAAGCAATGATGTGGCTTGGCAGAACTGAGATTCTGCTCAATAATCCCGAAAGCATGGATCCAAAGCACAGCGAAAAGGATATACAAAGAATGACTATCCTTGCCGCCCTTCTTGCAGAGACCGCAGAAGAATCGGGAGCCGGAAAAAATCTTGAGAATATGGATGCCGTGCTTACATATCTGCTTGGCAGGCAGGATAACATCAACCTCTGGGAAGTGCAGGGTGCATTGAATACTCTTGGATACACCGCATTTGATATTTCCAAAGAAGAGAACCGGCTTGCTTTCAAAGAAGAACTGCTTCAGTTCAGTTCTGCAAACCAGCTTTACAATTCTCAGATATTATTTTCCAATCCATTTTCACCCGAGCAGATAGAGCCGCCCGCTGCTTTTCTTTTGATGGGACAAAGGCCTATAATCGACGGGTTTATTACGGCAAACACAACTTATGACAATATTCTTTTCAACGGTTCAAAAATAAGAAGGATGGTGCCTTCCACACTCGATATTCTTTTTTCTTTAGGCAATGATGCGGCAATACAGCTACTTGTGGATGAGCTTGAAAAATATCCTTATTCTTCAAACTTAGCTGCTCTTAGATATTTAATAGACGGTTACGGAGAGGACTTCTGGAGAAGTTCTACCTATACCAACTGGGTGGATGCTATCCGGAGCCTCAATCCGCCGGAAAGACGCGAAAATCTGCCCAAATTTATGCAGACAGCCGCCTGGTGGCAGAAAACGATGAACACTCAGCTTGCAAGCTGGGCGGAAATGCGCCACGATTTTCTGCTTTACGCCAAGCAGCCCTATACCGGAGGCATCACCTGTTTTTATCCTCACGGCTATGTAGAGCCCGTGCCGGAATTTTACGAAACAATAAAGCAATTCTTCGTTTCTATGGAAAACCTTCTTGAATCAGAGTACTGTAAGAACATCCCATATAAAGAATACCATTTGCAATTTTATGAAAACTGGATTAATACATGCGATACACTTAAAGGAATCGCTGAAGCAGAACTTGCAGGGCAAGAGCTGACAAGCAAGCAGATTTCATTTATCCGCACAACAATAGGTACAGAATACATGGGTTGTTTTGAAGGCATTTCAGGATGGTATCCTCAGCTTTATTATATGTTTGGAGAAACTTCATCTTATATGAAAGATATGGATCAGAGGGGCAACAAAGCAGATGATTTTGTAGTAGCCGATGTACACACCATACCTACTGACGAAAACGGCGGCATGGTCGGGTGGGTGCTCCATGCCGGCACCGGCAGAATAAATATGGCTGTTATTACCGCACCCGTACCGGGCGGCGGCACCAGAGCTTATATCGGACCAGTATCCAGCTATTATGAATTTCTTTCTGAAAATTTCAAGCGGCTTACTGACGAAGAATGGCGGGAAATGGACGGAGCCCCCGCTTACAGACCGGAATTTACAAATCTTTACTTAGCAAAAGACGACGGAAAAGAACCCGTCGGCGACAAGTCTTCTCTTTTCGTAATAGCAAGCAGTACCGAAGAACCGGTCAAGGTTAGTAAGACATTGAACCTGAAAAACTTTCCGAATCCTTTTAAAACATCAACAATTATCAGTTTTACAATACCAAAATCGCTGTCTGATAAAAAGACCGAAGCAGCCATTTATGATATGAACGGCACTTTAGTCAATACACTTACAACAGAGAATCTGCCTGCGAATAATTATTCGATAGTATGGGACGGAACTGATAACACAGGCAGAAAAATGCCTGCCGGCACATATATTTACACTGTAAAAACAGGCAGTTTTTCCGAATCGGGTAAAATGACACTTGTCAGGTAATAAAATTTTTGCATGGCTCCCCTTCACACAGTGAAGACAGAAACGCCCTCGTATTCATTCTATTCGGGGGCGTTTTCTTATTAATTTTAATTTTTCAGTTTGATTTGTGTAAAATAATTTGTAAATTCTTAATTAGTATTTATTATTATTAATTTCTTAAACCCGAAATGTACATTAAAGATTGCAATATTAAACTTAAGACCCCATCTTCGACCCTTCCCCAAAGGGGAAGAGAGAAAGGTTTTCTTTCTATTCTTAAAGTCCTTTCCTCTTTGAGAAAAAGGATTTAGAAAAGGCGGCGCATTGAGCCTGTCGAAATGGGGTTATCTTCTATCGATTATTTTGGGTTAAAAATATATATTTTTCAGGTCTTGTAAATAAAAATGTAGTACAAATAGTACAAAAAATTAACAATACGGAGCAAAGCATGAAAAAGCCGGATAATTTATACCGAAAAGAAGTAGCAAAAGAGTACCTTCAAAATTTAGTTTACGGATTTGAACGCAGCCGTGTTTTATTTACGGCAGTGGAACTTGAAATATTCAGTATTCTGAGCGAAAGACCTAAAACCTCCGAAGAAGTGGCTGCCGTATGCGATGCTGATGAGCGGGCATGCAATCGGCTTTTAAATGCACTCTGCTCAATAGGTATGCTGGAAAAGCATGACGAAAAATTTGAAAATCACAGAGTAATGGGTAAATTTTTAGTGCCTGACAGCCCCGAATATATGGGAAATATTTCTCACATGAGCCATCTTTGGGAAAGCTGGAGCCATCTTACCGAATCTGTAAAAAAAGGCACTGCGCCGGAACTGGAGTGCATGAACCACCGCTGTGAAAAGTGGCTGGAATCTTTCGTAGCTGCCATGGATTGGAGAGCTAAAGAGCGGGCTCCTGATGTCGTAAATCTTATCAGCATAGACCCGTTTTCTAAAATTTTAGACCTCGGATGCGGTTCGGGGGCATATTCTATTGAATTTGTAAAGTCAAAGCCGGAAATTTTAGTTACTGCCTTTGACTATCCTGCTGTCGTGCCATTTACTGAAAGATACGTGGAAGAATCGGGACATAAAAGTAAAATTGAAGTTGTCGGCGGGAATATTTTCGAAGATGATTTGGGCAAGGGCTACGATTTGGTCTTTATGTCTTCGCTTATTCACTCTTATTCAATCTGGGAAAATATGGAAATAGCACGGAAAGTCTATAATGCTCTCAAACCCGGAGGAAAAGTTGTAGTTCACGATTATATCATAGATGACAGCCGTACAAGTCCTGAGCATTCCGCCCTCTTTGCCCTAAACATGCTCGTCAATACAAAGGCGGGAGACACATATATTTTCGCGGATATCTGGATAATGCTGAAAGAAGCCTGGTTCAAAAATGTAGAGCGTATAGAAACAGGTCACGGCACTTCACTTGTTATTGCAGCGAGATAAAAGCATCCAAGCCGGATATTTCATGCTATATCGAAAAAAACTTTATCTTCTCCGTAGCGCTTGATATATTCTTTTTTCAATATTTGATTTTCTGCCTGATTTATCTGCGGATCCTTCTCAATAACCGCAAAAGCTTGTTTTCTGGCTTCGGTGATAATATTCGCGTCCTCTGTAATGTTCAAAAATTTGAAATCGGGCATCCCGGATTGCTTAGTCCCCAAGATATCTCCTGGACCTCTTAGTTTCATATCCACCTCTGCAATTTTGAAGCCGTCGTTAGTTTCTTCCATCGTTTTCAAGCGGATAATAGCAGATTTCCGCTCTGAAATTTCATCCTGTTTCTTATTTAACTGGTACTTGTATTTGTCCTTAGTAACGAGAATGCAATATGATTGTTCCGCTCCTCTGCCCACTCTTCCTCTCAACTGGTGCAGTTGTGAAAGACCGAACCGCTCGGCATCCTCGATAACCATGATAGAAGCATTGGGAATGTCAATACCTACTTCTATGACGGTAGTAGCAATTAAAATATCATATTTTTTATCGAGGAACTCTTTCATAGCCTCTTCTTTTTCATACCAGAACATCTGTCCGTGAAGAAGCCCGCATTTGAATTCGGGAAAAACTTCTTCTTTTAAGCTCTCGTAATGCTCTACAGCCGATTTATATTCAAGTTTTTCTGACTTTTCAACCAATGGATAAACAATAAAAGCCTGTCTGCCGCTTTGTATCTCTTTTTTGATGAAACTGTAAACTTTTTCAATCTGTGAATCGAAAACTACTTTTGTTTTTACAGGAAGCCGGTTCGCCGGTTTTTCCTTTATCACTGAAACATCGAGATCGCCGTAAAGAGTCATGGAAAGTGTCCTCGGAATAGGGGTAGCTGACATTACAAGAATATGAGGAGACAATTCTTCTTCAGCAAAGGAAGTTTTACCGAGCTTTTTCAGTTCCGCCCGCTGGGAAACTCCGAACCTGTGCTGTTCGTCTATAACGATAAGACCGAGTTTTTCATAGGCAATATCAGCCTGAAACATGGCATGTGTACCAACAATTATTTTAGAATCTCCTGAAGAAATGCGCTCAAGAATTTCAGTTCTCTGCTTTTTCCGCTGCCCGCCGAGCAGTGATTCTATACCGATATCAAAATCTTTCAGTAATTTGCTGAAGGTGTGAAAATGCTGTTCTGCTAAAATCTCCGTAGGCGCCATTATAGCAGTCTGAAAGCCGCTGTCGATGGCAATCATCATGCAAAGCACCGAAACGATGGTTTTACCCGAGCCGACATCTCCCTGCAAAAGTCTGTTCATTGGCTGCCCCGAAGAAAGGTCTTCACTAATTTCTTTTATGACTTTTTTCTGATCACGTGTCAATTTAAAAGGCAGATTGTCATAAAGCCGCCGTGCAAGTGCGCTTTTTGGATTCATCAATGGAGCTTTTTCACTGATTTTAATCCCTTTATGCCTTAATGCAAGATAAAGCTCATAGTAGAAAATTTCTTCAAATTTCAGTCTTTTTACTGCCCGGTTAAGGTCTCTCCTGCTCTCGGGAAAATGAACATTTTTTATGCTTTCTTGTTTTGAGGGCAGGTTCAAGGATTCAATCAGATATTTCGGGAGAGTTTCTTTTATCAGAAACAGGTTTTTTTGAACGGCATCTGAAGAAATTTTTCTGAAGACCCTCACTGTTATTCCGGCATTTCTCAGCTTTTGTGTTAGCGGGTAAACAGGCAGTATCTTACCGTTTTTGTATGATTGTGCGTCTTCATCATCAAATTTTTCCATCTCAGGGTGGTTAAAAGTAACAGTACCGAAACGGTTCATCTCCACATTGCCGCTGACTACGAGCACTTCGCCGGTGTTGTATGATTTTGAAATGAATTTTACCGCATTCCAAAAGATTACTTCGGCATTTACTCCGCTGCCGTCAGCCAGAGTAAATTTCAGCATAGAGCGCGTTTTTGAAAACTGTCTTTCCTGTTTATGAATCAGTTTTGCAACGATACAAACTTCATTTTTCAGGGAAAAGTATTTTTTTCCCTTTTCAAACTCAAATGATAATTCTTCTTTAAGCCTTGAGGCGATATCTTTGATGGATATGGCGGCGCTTCTGTCAATATAGGTCCTCGGAGGATAAAAAAGTATATCTTCGGGCTTTTCAAAGCCTTCCTTTTCGAGAGCCTCCGCTCTTTTCGGTCCGACACCCTTTATGTATTGTAATTCTGACAATTATTTTCTTGAATTTTCCTATATTTTAGTTTGTAAAATATTCAATTTATTTTAGAAATTCAAATATTCCATGAATACATCACAAAGAGCAGGCAAAGGTAATATTCTGCCTCAGAAGCAGTTGGACAAACCGGCAAATTTTCTTAATTTATTATAAAAGGAGAAATTATGCCAAAGAAAAAAAATTACGGCAGATGAGAAAGTGATGGTTCTGCGGGAACATCCGGGTTTAACTGCAGCGAAACAGAGTTTAGTTTGAAAAATGCATTAAATAAAAAGACTCAAAGGAAAATTCTTTCATTTTTTTTCCTCCTATCCAAACTCCGATTTGGATAGGAGAGTTTCAAGTCATACTCTGTTTGACTGTTGTAAAACGGAATTTTGTTTGAAAAATGCATTAAATAATAAGAATCAAAGGAAAATTCTTTCATTTTTTTTCCTCCTATCCAAACTCCGATTTGGATAG
>CAZOBD010000110.1:0-13273 GCA_964577665.1 uncultured Hyphomicrobiales bacterium | reverse complement strand
GTGCTTTTCTTTCAAAACTCTGTTTTACATTAACTCTCAAATAATCATCCCCTTGTGTGATTTTCCTTATCATGGATGTTTCATCTATTATATATATAATCAATAACATAAAGCATAAGTTTATGGAAGTACAGTAAGTTCCGTCTGCTGTTTATTAACAGTAATTATCTTTGATTCTTCCGCGGGGACTTCTAAAAACTCTGCAACCGGCTTGATAAGCAACTGATAATTAAGCACGGCATTTATTTTGAGTCTGCCCGGCGCTATGTCATAAGGCAGATTGAAAGTAAATGTTTCAATCTTTGTTTCACGAGGACCGATTCGGTAATCGATGCCGAGTTTTGCAGTGTACCACTGCTGTATGGTCATTTCGCCGTCGGGGGTAAAGTACGGCATACGAAAAATTCTATCGCCGGCAGGTACGCCGTCTCGCTGTACTCCTTTGAAATTTTCAATGCCGAGCGGTATTCCCATATCTTTGTAGGCAAGAACATCTGCCGCTATTGTAAATTCTTCTCCCTCGAAGCCTTTTTTGTCAACCGGCAGGTGATAAACATTGCCCTTTGCATCTACTGCTTCCAGATGCAGCCACAATATTCTGTCCTCGACGGAACCTGTCGGAAATTTATGACCGGTTTTCTGATTGAATAAAGTAACGGTTATCACAACAGGCTCGCCGGGAACCACTTCTTTAATATCGGGATATACACGCATTTCTATTACACCTTTCACTTTTCCTTCGTCATGTCCGCCGTTGAACAGGTGCAGACGTGTATCGGGATAATCGGCTCCCATAGCTGCGGTTTTTCCGGGAGCTTTAGGCATGTGGCAGTCCTGACACTGAACTCCTTCATTGTAGTAGGGGCCGTTTTTCCACTCAAGATGGGTGGACTTCACCCAAACTCCGTAAGGACTTTTTTCATTGTGGCATATTCCGCAGAAATCTCCCGTTTTATGCAAATCCAATGCAACTATTTTGTGATTAGGCGAATCGACTTTGCCTTTGCGTGATGAAAATTTTGTATCTCCCGGTTCCAAGACGTAATTGAAGTTAAACGGAGTATCGCCCTCAAAGCCTTTTATGTTGTGGCAGACTTCGCATGAAACCGATTCGTTAGCCCGCGAGTTTTCCTCCGGTCTTGGGGGAGGATTGTCGCCCGAGACATAAGCAATCGGGGAATGACAGCCGTTGCAGTCTGCTTTTATTCCGGCAAGTTTCGGATTTTTATCGGCATGGGGAACAGCCAGCTTGAAATACTCGATTTCGTCCCAGTGGTGTGTATATGCCTGCGACATCATAGCCTGCTGCCATTGGCGGTAAAAATCTTTATGGCAGGTTGTACCGCAGTATTTCGGCGTTTCAAATTCATCGTAGCTGTGAGAACCTTCATGGCTTTTTTTCATGTTATCTGCAGCAAAAGAAGTTAGCAGGGCAAGGATAAGAAGGGCGAATGCTGTTTTGATATATATATTTATCATAGTTGCAAGTTTTCAAATATTTACAATTTTATTCTTAAAAGTATAAAATATTTTTCAAAACAGCAAAAAAAATGCAGAAAAAAGAATGGTAAAAAAAGATGTCCAACACTTCTGAAGTGTCGGACATCTGGAAGAGTAGGGGTGTGATTTTTGTTTTTATTTGGATATGACAACAGGCTTGGTATCAGTCCAGGGACCTGAGCTTATCTTAATGAAATATACGCCTGAAGTCAGGTTATCAGTGTTTACTTTTGCCGAATACTGACCGGGCTTTGCCATGCCGGCAGAAAGATCCATTACTTTACTGCCGAGTGAATTATATAAAGAAACAGTTGTATAAGCCTCAAGAGCAATCACATAATTTAGTTCAAAACTGCCGGAAGCCGGATTGGGAGCAGGTGCGCTGAGAGAATAGGGCTGACCGCTGACCTCCACGAGCCTTCCCTGCTTAAAGCAGAAATCACCGAGAAAAACAGTTGAAATCAAAGTATCTTCAGTTTCGCAGTCTTCAAACAGTGGCTTTGCAAGTATATCGGTAGAAACTTCATCACTGAGATAAAGAATGTAATTCAGTGTAAAGATTTCTCCTTCGTAGGGAACATCGAATCTGCCCGTGCCGGAAATCTCAATGTTTCCGCCGCCAGTTTCTACGGCGCTCCACTGCCAGCCGTTGAATTTCTTAAATTCAATTCCCGTGAAGAGAAGCATTTTGTTGTAATAATTAACATTCAGCGTCATATCACTCAAATAACCTTCGCTGACGCTGCCGATTTTAGAATGAACCGGCACGACAACATCTTCACCGGGTATTCTGGTTATTTTTGGTCTGGGCGAGCTAAGCTCTATATAAACGCCTTCACCCATCAGTTCAATCGCTATTTCCTGACCGATATTGTTCTGCAGATTCAAAGTACAAAGATATGATCTCATTTCATCGGGAGTAAAGCCGATTTTCACTTCACGGAAGTTTTCAGGCGCTACCTGCATATTGTTCAGTACATCAGGAATATCAAACGCATAAGCGTCGGCGCCGGTTAATGTATATCCGGTGATATTTAGATAGGTCGAGCCGCCCTGATTGTCTATTCTTAAGCTGCGTTCTCTGGTGTCGCATATCATAACGCCTTCAAAATCAATTGGATTTGTATATGTTAGCCCTAAGGCTTCACAGGAGCGGGTTATTACATCGGTTTTTTCAAAAGGCATGTCAGGACCTTCTACGGCGTCATGTATGATTGTAATATCAACTTCCCGTGTACCCGGCTGCTGAGGCATAAAAGTAATATCAAAACTTCTGCTGCCGCCGTTCTTCTGAATTGTAAAGTCGCCGGGCGCTGTTCCTCCTGCCCATTCATATTCCGTATTCCCGGCTTCGAGGGAAATGGATTTGACATATAAATCTGAACTTGCACTCGGGTTTTCAATTTCAAGAACAGCAGTTGAAGTCTCACCGGGTTTAATTGGAGAATCGCAGACCCAGTAATATTCGATTTTCGGAAGCACGCCCTCCCCGTGCAAGAATGACGGCAGAAGTTCGCTTACATTTTCAAACCGGAGGTAGAGTGTATCGAAATATTCCTTTTCTTCATCCGGCGTGAAACTGAGCGGTATATCAATATATCCTTTGGCAGGTATTGTCTGCGGTAAGGCGGGATTGTTTACGATGAACTGCGGAAGATTAGCGCTGCTGACTGATAATAAATCAACATCCAGTTCCATATCGTTGGTGATTCTGAGCATAGTGTCATTGACTGTTTTAAGCCTGCGCTGTTTCCAGTCGATATCCTCAATTCCAATATCCTGCATAACGCCGAAACCGTTCAATATGGTGGAAAGTTCTTCGCAGCCGTCGGGAAGATTGTAGTTTAAAACAGCTTCCCTCAGATTAGCTCCCTGCGGAGTAAAACGGATGGTAACTTCAAAACAGTCTCCGGCAGGAAGGAGGTATGATGCCTGCGGGTTCATTATCTGGAAATCAGAAGCATGGGTACCGTCTATTGAAGGCTTTATAACTATATCAGTATTATTGGTGTTAAACAATGCACAAGTCAAAATCGAATCCTTGGGAACCCCGATGTTCATTTTACCGAAATCTACCAAATCGTGCGGTTCACCGCTGCATATACCTTCGCCGTTTAAAATCAGTGTAATGGGATTTGCACATTTGCTTTCAATTGTCAACTGGGCGTTTCTTGCACCAATGAGCTGCGGCGTAAAACTAATCTCAACCGGTACGCAGTCTCCCGGATAAAGCACCAAGCCTTCAAGCTGGGTAATCAGGCTGTAATCGGCATCAGCAGTGCCGTTAATTGTAACTTTTGTGATTTCCTCAGACAAATTACCCGTGTTGCACAGCAGCCCGGTAAATAAAGAATCCTTTGTCTCATTTATTGTGTATGCCCCTAAATCAACTTCTTGCTGAGTGAATGAAAGAACAGGAGATGAAACAGTGAAGACTGCGTCGGACAGGTCTTCGCTGCCGGGCGTGCCTCCGAACTTGCTTACGTATATATCACTTCCGCCTGCGCTCGAGAGGTCAATGGGCTGGGTGGTCGATGTGGGGCTGAAAGATATACTTCCGGTAAAAGAACCTGTTTCATATTCATTACCGTCGGTGTCCTGATCTTTGTTGTCGGAATAATCAGGATGCGCGGTCCATCCCATTGTTAAATATTGAAGGAAAAGGTCGGTTCCGTATTCCGCAGTAAACTTTGTAGGATTGTTTCTTTCAGGGAGAGTAAAGTTTTGAATAGTTATTCCGCCGGTATAGTATCCCTGCACGTAAATTTTATTATTCTCGTATCTTATTTTTTCTCCCCATGCTTTAAAGCCCGAGAAAATTTTGGTAGGACCTACGTTAATATTTACACTTACACCCGCGCCGCTTGCAGGATATTTAGCAAGAAAACAATATGGAGCATTTGCAACTTCCATATTCGGCACCAGAATTCCAAACTGTGCCGTCTGCATGCAGGCACCGGTAACGTAAGCATTGCCGCTGGGATCAACGCATACGCCTGCTGCCGAATCATTTGCAAGGCCCCCGGCTTTTTTTGTCCATATCACTTGTCCGTCGGAATTAAATTTTGTAAGAAGTATATCCCTCTGTCCGTCACTTTCTAACTGGTTTCCGCCTATGTCGGTAGTTCCCTCGAAACTGCCTGCAACATAAAAATACAAATCATCATCTGCTATAGCCAGACTTCTGCCGAAATCACTGCCGCTCCCGCCGTAATTCTTAGCCCATAGGTACAGCGACTGTGCAGCCACAGCCCCTCTTATCAAATACTGAGTTCCCGGATGAGGCGGTTTCCACTTGTGACTAAGCCCTGAAGCATTGTTTGTAATCAGATTCCATGAAGCCCCGTTGTCATCACTGTACCAGAGTATTACCTTTTGCTCAGGTTCAACGCCGCCCCATTGTATTGTGATTTCATCGCATGTAGAAAATAGCTCGCCTCCGTTTGGCTGAATAATCATTATCTGCGAAGTACCGCCGACAAGTGTAATCTCAGGCGGGCACGGCAGTCCGTCAACAATCATGGCAGCCTGACGGTATGCTTTCACGCCCTGCTGTGTAAACTCAACTGTGAAAGTTCTTGATGCTCCCGAATCAATCACAAAAGGCGGGGGAGTGCCGCCCCAGTCTGTAATCTTAAAATATGTATCGGGAATAATATTTATGTCTTCAACAGACAAAGGACTAATTTTTGGTGTGAAAACAATTTTTTTGGAAACGGAATTGCCCGGGTCGGGATTGGAAAATGAAATGATGTTTCCGTTTGTTTCTACTGATGCAATACTGTAAAGAGGTGCAAGGTAATTGGTTCTCCTTGTTACTCCCTGCCGCTTAAAAGTAATCTCTACATTTCTGTACCGCGATGCTTCATCACAACCGAAGGGAGCCTGCCATATAAGCTCGCAAAACTGCTTGCGCTGTATGTCAAGAGCGATGTATTCATAAATATTCAATAAATCGGATTTTGAAAAAACAGTGTAAGCCTTACCGCCCGAACCGTTAGCAATAGCTTTCAGATCATTGTGCATTGGCTGTGCAAGGGTTATGCCGTAAAACTGTACATTAGCAGTGTTTAACTCGTGCAGGATTGAATCTACCCGCGTTTCCCAGCCGTGTGAGGGATTACCGTCGGTCAGAAAAATAAACACTCTCCTGATGTTTGAGGGCCTTTTCTTGATTTCTTTAATGGCGCTGACGCCTTCGCCTTCATAAGGATAATTTCCGAGAAAAGGAGAATTGTAATTAGTCAAGCCGTAAAGCACTTTACCGGCTATTTCCAGTGAATCCAGAATCTCTTGAGGCTGGTTTGTAAAAGGACATGCAAGAGCGGCGCGCTCTGCAAAAGTTACTACTGCAACTCTTGTTTCGCCGACGAAGTTCAGCTTGTTTACAAAAGCTTCCACTGCCTGTTCAATCCAGTTCCATCGGGTCTCGCCGCCCTCATCATCTATAATCTCGTTCATTGACGTGCTTTTATCAAGTACCAATACAACGCTCACCTCAGGATCTACTTCACGCATTTTGCATTCTACACCAAGGCTTTCGTTAACATCTGTTCCGTTATCTATTACATTAAAGTCTTCCGGCACCAAGTCGTCGTAGGATTGATCCGTAGGATCAAGCGCTACAAAAGATGCCTTAATTTTAGGAAAACCTGTAGAATTTATATCTGATATGGAAAAGCTCTGTGCGTTCAAGTCATTATATATAAAAATACTTATAAACACAAATACCGGAATAATTAGTCTTGTAAATAAATTTTTCATTACATCCTCCTATTTTTATTTAAAGTTTTTTTTCTTTTCATTTTCAATTTCAATTAGAAAAATAAATATACATTTTCCCTTAATATAAATTACACAATAAATATCAAAATGTAAATAACAAATTCTATTATTCTTTTGTAGGAATTTAACCCTACCCTATGTAGTAATAACATCTACGAAGCAATAAAGTCTCATTTTTTTTATTTTTTTCAAGTGAAATATTAATTTTTTGTTAATTATTGTAGTAGGAATAATGTCAAAATTTGGATTGAAAATCCTACATTTTTTTCACAATTGCAACGATACACATTACAAAAAAAATAAATTATATTAATATAGACAGTTTTACGAACAAATTGAAATATTGCGTGTAAATCCTTAAATGTATGAATAATATATTTTTGAAAAATCATAAATTTATAAAATAAAAGGAGGATGATATGAAATCAGCATTTACAATTCTTATTATGATATTCTTGATTGTAATGAATACAATGTCATTATATTCGAAAGTAAGTAAAACTTCAGAAAACATTCTGGCAGAAAGTGACATACCGCCGGTAAATTACCTGCTCGATCATTCTTCGATGGGAACCGAATTTTGGGTGGCATTCCCGCCGAACGGACCCAATTATTCCGGTCTTACTTTATATGGTCTTGACATTGTTGTTACCTCTGTAAAGAATACGACTGTAAGGGTCGAGATAGAAGACCAGTTTTTAAAAACCAAACAGGTAGAAGCCTTTAAACCTACCATATTTTCCAGCAGCAGGAATGATTTCGGAGTTAGTCTTGAAGTCATTGAAAGCGATGAAATATCATACAAGGCAATACATATTACTTCAGATGAACCTGTTTCTGTTTTTGTACTTAATAACCGCAGATGGTCTTCCGAAGGATACTGTGCCATTCCTGTTTCGTCCTGGGGAGAAAATTACATCCATAATTCTTATTGGGATTTTCGGGACGGCAACACTGAAAATGGAGGCGGCTTTATTATTATGGCATCAGAAACCGGTACAAGAGTGAATATCGACTTGAAAGGCAAAGGAGAAGGCATCGCAAAAACATTAGGCGGCAGCGGCAGGGACATCGGAGACAGTTACCAAATCACACTCAATCGGGGACAGACTTACATGCTTTGCGGCGACGGAACCACAAAAGGTCAGTTTGACATATCGGGAACTACCATATCGGCAAATAAACCTATCGGTCTTATTTCCTTTCACATGAGAACGATGATACCGACAAACTGTCCGAACGACAGGGACAATATTATGGAAATGCTCACTCCTACAAACACTTGGGGCAAGTTTTACGTAACTGTTCAATTCGACCGAGCACCACAAGGACAATACAAGGGCGAAGGAGATTTCTTTAGAGTTGTCTCAAAGGAAGCAAACACAAATGTCGGCTGTAAATATTATGACATTAAAAGCGGTGAACTTGAAGGGAACTGGACAGGCGTACTCAAAGAAAAAGGAAGTTTCGCCGAATACTTCCAGACTTCTATTTACAACAGCGGGAATAGCGCTAAATCAGTCAGAGGCATTTCCGTTTGGGAATCGGAAAAGCCGTTTATGCTTATGCAGTATGCCTATTCCTACCCATGGGATAACAATCGTAACTGGAGCCCTTTGGCAATTCTTATCCCTCCTGTTGATAATTTTGTCCGAAGTGCAGTTTTTCAAACGCCTTTTGATGATTTCTCGGAAAATATTCTCACTTTTTTTGCTATTGGCGACCCTGATGATCCCAAGCATGAAAAGCTGAAATCAATTTTCTTTGACGGAGAGCCCATCGTTAATAAATATCCTCAGCTTCTCGGTTCTCAAATACCCGGAACAGATATATACTGGATTAGAATAAATTTAAACGAAACGGGCGTTCACACTTTGCATTCAGATAAAACTAAACTTTGGGGTTATTTAAACGGTTTTAGCTATGCGAATGCCTACGGCTGGCCTATTGCCATGGGAGCATCGATAATTGATAAGGAAGATAGCTCGCCGCCTCAGTTTGTCATAAAAGGAAACTGTGGAAATTATGAAATTGAAGCAACGGAAAAGAATAATTCAGGAAATACAGATGCCGGTTTAAGCAAAATTTTTATGTATGACAGCTCCTACAATTACAACTTTGAAATCATCGACCACGAAAGTTTTAAGCCTGAAAAAGGCATTTCATCAAGAAAATTCACTTTGAATCTGCAGGACCCTCTCCAGCCCGCCAAAGCATGGTTTGTTGCCATGGACAGAGCCGGTAATCTGAACTCTGACTCAGTTGATTACGAACCTGAAGACCTGCTTTTCAATATTAAAGAAAATAATTTCGGAAACACAAGGGTAGGCACTAAAAAAGACAGTTCTTTTATTATTATAAATCAAGGAATAAAACAAATCAGCATTGAAAATGTTACGCTCAAATACGGAGCAGTATTTTCGCTCGACGAACCGGAACTGCCCAAAACATTGAACGGAGGAGACACATTAAAAGTAGAATATAGTTATATGCCGGACAGCGAGCCTTCCGGTGAAGCACAATTTGACATGGATACTGTACTGGTGAGTTCGGAATGCATCGATTATGCCGTTATTCTTAAAGGAAAAGGCACGAAGCCGCATATAGTACTCCATGATTTAGACTTCGGAACTGTTATTGAAGGTACTCAGGTCTGTTACGAAGATTTGTTTGAGACCGGCTTAGTAATTAAAAACAGCGGAACGGCAGAACTTACCGTGCAGGAAATAAAAGGAGTTAAATCGCCGTTCCTAATATCATCCCCCGATCCTGAATTTCCTTTTACTATACAGCCTGGTGATGATATTTCCTTTTTCTCAATATGCTTTCTGCCCCCGGATTCAGGCTACTACGAGCAGGATATTATCGTGGTAAGCGATGCTGAAGACGACAGCACCGTTACTTTAAGAGGAAACGGAATACCTGATCCTTCCTCGGTAAACGAAATAATAATTGATGATAAATTCATATCCGTTGTACCCAATCCGGTTTTCGGAGAAGATGCCGAGATTTTATTCCACAACAGCCTAAATGTAAACACAATTGACCTTTATGACGTGAACGGCAGTCAAGTAAAGAAAATCTTTTCATCTTTAAAGGGTGTTTCTTCATCTTCACATGTTTTTTCAACCAATAATCTCACATCAGGCGTATATTATTTAAAAATCAATTCCGATAAAAGAGTTTACATAAAAAGGATCGTTATAATAAAATAGTTGATCCCACAAACCCCCTTATAAATAAATAAGGGGGTTTTAAAAATAATACAGTTCCGCGGCAGCAAACCTGCCCATCAAAGCTTACCTCTAAGGAAGTGTTTATATGAATGAAAATAGATTTTTCAATCATTTCATATCCATTCCAAAACACACTTCATTTTCCTGCATTTTTTATACAAAAAAAATTTTTAATAAATAATATTTTTATCATTGAATATCTGAATTAATTTTTTATCTTAGAATGAATTAATTGTAAGAAAACACAATGTAAATAAATACGATGAAAAATATTTTGATATTTGACGACCACCAGCTCTTTAATGATGTACTTAAAGAGTCTTTCCGTCTGTCTCCTGATGAATATAAAGTATTTAGCGCCACTGAACTCAATGAAGCTAAAAGAATTCTGGACAGCGAAAATATCGACTTAATGATTTTAGATCTTTCCATCCCAGACGTCGATCCAATAGGAAATATTGAAAAAATAAAGAGAGCACACCCGCAAACGAGAATTCTGGTGATTTCATCCTGCACTGACCCAGTAACCATTAAAAGCGCCGTCAAATACGGAGCTTCCGGCTACTTGACAAAAAAAGAAGCTGACATTGAAGATATTTTCAAAGCCGTAAAAACCTTAACGGAAGGAGAGCAGTATTTCTGCAGGTACAGCAAAAAAATTATTGTAGAGAGTCCCTAATACCCATTATTAATAATGGTAAGCGTATGTTTAATTGTTTTCAGAAATAGGATGATTAATGTTTTAAAAACAGGTGTTTTACTCCTTTTGACGGCTGTGCTTTTTGGCAATTTGGAAGCGCAGAATTATCGGGATAAAATCTGGATAAACAGCTCCGGGAAGTATATTTACCTGGAAAATGCAGTTGTCAGGGACCCTGCTTATTACGGCAATTATCTGAATTTCACTTCTGCCGTTGAAGACCCTTTGAGAAAGGAAATAGAGTATTTACTGGAGACAGGAGTAAAGATATACAGGGAAAAAAGATACGCCGAGGCTGAAAAGCTGCTCGATTCGGCGCTGAAACTGTGCAAAAAACAGAAAGACCTTGAACTGACAGCAAGAGTTTATGACCGTTTAGGCTGGGCAACGTTTGAAAATAATAAAATTGAAAAAGCTATTAATATTGCCAAAGAAGTTTTTAAATATGATGTAAATGAGATTGGATATAAAGCTTACGCTCAATCATATTTCGCGATTGGTAGATACTATTTAAGATCATCTGACTCTAAAAATGCTGAAAAATATCTATTAAGTGCATTAGAATTATATAAAAAAATACAGGATATTATTGGAATTTCAAACTCTTATGTTGAATTAGGCTTTGCCTATCATAATCTTGCTCAAACTGAAAAAGCACTACAGTGTGCAAAGAAAGCTGTCGAGCTCTCAAAGCAGTGTAAAGATACACTCTATCTTGGGAAAAGCTACCAAGTGTTGGGGATGGTAAATAATCAAACTGGCAATTATGAACTGTCATTGGAATACTTTAATATATCAAACAAATTATTTAAAACAATAAATGATTCTTTAAGAATTGCTTACACTTTTGAGGGGATGGGCTGCAATTATTTAAATCAAGAAAAGTCTGAACAGGCGATACCTTACTATAAAAAAGCACTGAATATTGGTTTGCTAATTAATGACAATACGCTCATTGCCAGAGATTATAATATGCTTGCATTTTGCTATAAAGCTACTGATAATTTTAACAAAGCTATTGAGTATTCCAATTTATCAGAAAAATATTATAAAAAATGTACGATTAATGATAACTATAAGCGTGACCTTGGACATTTATATGTTTTTAAAATGCAATTATATAGTGACAAAGCTGAATACCAGAAAGCATTGTTTTATGGTCAAAAGGCAGAACAATTATTTATCAATACTAATCAGTTCTTTCATCTTGATTTTTTATATTCTCAATTGATTCAATTATGTTATGATATTGAAGATTATGAAAATGCCTTTTTATACACAAGAAAAGCATATAACATTAATATTAAAATTAAGAGCAGTTCAAGATTACCATTAAGTGAAATTGATGTTGGTTTTGCATACCTAAATTGTAAAAAAGATACTAATCAAGCTATTAAATGGTTTTATAATGCTGCGAAACATAGTAAAGAGCAGAATGATTCTTTTAATATCATGTACTCATTAGGAGCCATATCTGAATTAGAATCTGCAGTTAAGAAAAGCAAAACATCAATTTCAAAAATAAATCAAGCTATTAAATTATGTATTGATAATAAGTTTGATAATCTTCAGTATTTTAGGTTACTAAAAACAAAAGGCAATATATACAAAAATCTCGGGAAATACGACAGTGCCGCCCTGATGTACGACAGCGCAAGGAATTACTACGATATAAGACGGGACATCGAAGACCTAAATAAAATATATAAGCTGATGGCGGAGGCATACGAACTCGGAGGTCGCTACGATAAGGCTTATTTTGCTTTGAAAAAGCACATGGACTATCAGGACTCCCTGAAAATGAAAGAGGCAAAGCGCACACTCTCCGAACTGATGGTTAAGCACAAGACCAAAGAGAAAGAAACCGAAAACGAGCTGCTGAAAAAAGAAAATAAAATCAAAGAGCTTACCATTTCCCGCGAGCAGGACCTTCGCAGCCGGACAATTATTTTTTCCTCCGCAGCCGGTGCACTGCTGCTCGGCGGTCTGCTGATGTTTGCTTATTTTTACCGCCAGAAGTCAAGAATTTTGAAGGAACTGGAGCAGAATAAGCGCCAGCTCGAGCAGATAAACAGCGACCTGAAAACATCTGAGGAACAGCTCGCAGCGTCCAACAAGGTGAAAGACAAGCTTTTTTCAATCATTTCCCACGACCTGCGCAGCCCGATAGACACTTTTGCCAAAATGACCGGTCTTCTGGCAGGAAATTTCGACGATATCGCTCCGGAAAATAAAAAGAAATATTTGAAAGAGATGTACTCGCACTCCACCGCCGTTTCGGGCCAGCTCAACAAACTGCTCCTGTGGGCAAAGCTTCACCTGCACAACATAGAAGCCGTGCCTGAAGAGATTGAGCTTAACGCCATTGTGCAGGAAAACATAGATTATCTTTCGCCATTCGCCGGCGAAAAAGGGATGGAAATTCATTTTGAAAACACCGTGCCTGTAAAAGCTTTTGCCGACTCATCAATGGTAAGCATCATAGTGAAAAATCTTATAGAAAACTCAATAAAACATTCTAAGAATGCAGACATAATAACGGTAAATGTTCTGAAAGACAACGGTTTTTCGCGTCTTGAGGTATCGGACAACGGCACGCTCGACAACAAGGAAATGGTAACTGATATGTTCAATATGTCAAAGAGGATATTCGCTCCGAACAAATTTTCGCTGATGGACTCCGGTCTCGGCGTAAGCATCTCGAAGGAATTCACGGAGATGAACGGCGGCGAAATCTCTGCGGAGGCAATGGAAGGCGGCGGCTTGAAGGTAAGCGTCTTGCTGCCGGAGAAAAGGTATATCCCCCAAATCCCCTTATAAACTTATAAATAAGGGGGTTTTTAAAATGATTCCCTTCATCTGTTTATATTGATCCCTCCCCGGCCCTCCCTTACAGGTAAGGGAGGGAGCAGCCCCCTTATTTATAAGGGGGTTGGGGGATCTCTTCTAAAAACAATCATTCCCTTGGGTGTTTTCCTTTATCATGGAGGTTTCATTTGTTTATTTTTAACTTTGCGCCTCAGATGTCCAACATCTGCCAGATGTTGGACAT
>CAZOBD010000109.1:0-13371 GCA_964577665.1 uncultured Hyphomicrobiales bacterium | reverse complement strand
TAATTATTAATTATTAATTATTAATTATTAATTATTTTCACATTACTCTCAAAACCGCTTCCTCATAAGTCAGCCCCGGCGACCGTTTAAGGAGTTCATTGGCTTTATTGTGAATGTCGAGGCGATCCTCCGAAACCTTCTTCCCCGCAAAATCATCACTGCTGTCGTTTAGTGAAACTGAATCTGCACTGGCAAATTCTCCTTCCGGTAATGTTATATCCATGCCTGCAATGAAATCCATTATCATTTCAGTTGTGGATTCTTCACCGGAGAATTCGCCTTTTTCGGAAAGAAGCATGTCGGCACGGTGCGCCCGCATCAGGATGGAGGCTGCTGTGTCTTGCTGGAGGGGAGTGAGGCGGGGTCCGCCGGGGCTGCTGCACAGTTCTTCTAAAAACTCCGTAAACTCCCTTTCCTTAGCGTCCTTTTCCCTGTCAAAGAGCTTCTTTTTGAGTGAAGCCAGCTCTTTTTTCAAAGCATCATTTTCTTTTTCAAGCTGATTTTGTCCGTGATCTTCCTTATCTCTGTAAAAAAATTTGTAAAAAGGTTTGTTGTCTGTATCGCTGTATTCAAAATTGAGCTCAACGTAATCATCATCGCTGAAAGTTACCGGCTGGAGACCTTGTACGGCAGGAGAAGCCGCACCCAGAAATCCTACATGACGAAGGAGCATATCGGGAAAAAGAGCGATGGAAATTTTTCTATATCTGCCCTTTTTTATTTCTTCTGAAAATCCCGGTGCAAGGTCTTTCAGCTTTGCCTTCAGTATGTTTCCCTGTCGTTTTAGTTTTTCCACCCAGCCATAAGCAGGGTCGTTCGTCTTTGGATGCCCTTTTACGACCGGCGCCTCGTAAGCCTCAGACTCTCCGGCTTTTGCATTGTACATTCCTGCTATTGAATCAAGATCATCAGTGCCGTAATCGGCAGTTCGTCCCGTTGAGTCGGTATGCCTGCCCGTTCTGAATATTTCTACCCACATATTAATCCTTTTGTTTATTTTTAAGAACAATATTTACGAAACAAAAATATGAGCAGAAAGAGCAGGCATAAAAGAAACGACTATGAAATATTTTTAAAAGGATTTTTACAAAAAAAAGTCATTAGATATTTCCCTCAATCCTAAGCTGTGCTTGGGATTGCAATTTTCTCGAGATGTTAAACTTCCTTTGAAATTTTCCTTACCAAGCGCAGCTTAGTAAGGAGATGTAATCTTCGTTTCTTTTGAATAGAACCAGATAGATGGAAAGATATTATTTTAGGTATTATTTCAGTAATAGTGGGGATTGTAATAAAAAAGCATGATTAAAAAATAATAATATTTGTAACAAATCTTTTCTTCGTGTGTTATTGACAAAATTGTTTATCGGAATATGAAAGGACAAACAAAATGAAATCATCTTTTTACCTGATTTTTTCTATAATAGCATTAAATCTTATTTTTGGATATGCCGCATTACACGGAGACAGCTATAAATTCAATGCTCTTGGTAAATCCTACGAAGTGGTCAAGGAAAAAAAGTCATGGCAGGACGCTGCAGAATATGCAAAAAATCTGGGCGGGTATCTTATTGAAGTAAACAGCGCCGACGAACAGCAAGCGCTCTGGGAAGGAATAATAAACGGCGCACAGATAGACCCAACTTACGTTTCGATTATGGACGGAGGCGGTTCTGCCTATTTATGGATAGGCGCAAACGATATAGCAAATGAAGGCAAGTGGATCTGGGACGGAGATAATGACGGCAGCGGGGAAAATTTCTGGGAAGGAAAAAGCTCCTCAGGAAATATTGTCAATGATAGTTACGTAAACTGGGGCGGCAGCAGCAGAAGTCTTTACAAGGAACCCGATGATTACAATAATTCTCAGGACGGTGCCGCCATAGCCCTTCAGGGCTGGCCTAAAGGCATGAATACGCTCGGAATTGAAGGAGAATGGAATGACATCAATATCACAAACAAAATTTTCTTTGTAATAGAGTATGACTATGCGGGCAAGCCCGGTAAATGCTCAGTTCCGCAGGGCGAAACAAATCTCTGCTTAGATCCGGAAGATACTGAGTACACAACCGAAGGAAAGGATGATGCACAATCCTATGTATGGAATATATCTCCTCAAAACGCAGGTGAAATCTTAGGGGAAGATGTATCTGCCATAGTTGACTGGAATCCTGATTTTACCGGAGATGCAGAAATCACGGTTTATGCCGTAAATCCGCTTGGTGAGGGCGAAGTATCCGATCCTGTCATAGTTACGATAAATCCTCTCCCCGAAAAAACGGACAAACCCTCCGGTGCAAACGAACTTTGTAAAAATCCGGAAAACTCTGCTTACACAATAAATGAATCTGAAGGAGCCGACACTTACCTTTGGCAGATCAGCCCCGAAGAAGCCGGGGAAATAACCGCAAACGGAACCGAGGCAGAAGTTGACTGGACTGATGATTTTACAGGTACTGCGGTTGTTTCCGTAAGTTCACAAAATGAATGCGGCAGTTCGGAAGAGTCAATAATCGAAATATCTGTTTATGATGTACCCGAAATACCGTCTGCGCCGACCGGAGAATCACAACTTAGCGTTAATCCCCCGAACACTTTCTATTCTATCGAGTCAGTTCCAAATGCAGACAGCTATACATGGAGAATTCAACCGGCGGAAGCAGGGGAGATAACCGGCAGCGAAAACAATGCTGAAGTTGATTGGACTGATGATTTTACCGGAACGGCAGTCATAGATGTATCCGCAGAAAACTCATGTGGAGAAAGCAGTTTTTCAGATGGTTTTTCTGTTATTATTTCAGAAACAAACAGCGTTAATGAAAGCAGTAATAACTTTTTGGAAATTTATCCTAATCCGTCGTCAGGCTTAGTGAATATAAAAAATTCAACTGCCGGTGAATATACCGTTTCTGTTTGTGATGTTCTCGGCAGGGAAATATTAAATAAAACTTACTTCGGCGGCGAATTCTCTTTTGAGATAAACCGGAAAGGGGTATTTTTCATGAGAATAAACACTGCATCCGATTCAAAAACAACATTTCTGCTGATACGATAAACTAATCGGAAAGCCCGGGAGGCATCGGAAAGTCAACGGGTGTGCCGGCGATATGATGAAAATAATTTGAAAAAGTTTTCAGGGCTACCAAGCCTATAAGCTCTATCAAAGCTGCTTTGCTGTAACCTGCTTCAAAAAAATTGTCCAGAAAAATCTTTTCAGGGAAGCCCCGCGTAAGAACTATTTCGCGGGCGAGTGCCGTCAATGCAGAGAGTTTCGGGTCTTTTGTAACAGCCCTGCGTACAGCAAGAATTTCATCTTCATTCATACCCAGCATTTTTACTACGGCGCTGTGTGCTGCAAGGCAGTACTCCGAGGCATTAGCCTGAGAAACCGCAAGCTTGACTGCCTGGGATTCAAGAGGTGAAAACTCGCCTTCCTCCAGCTCCTGATCGAATTTTAAATAGGCTTTCAGGGCTTTGGGAGAATGTGCAAGAAATGAATAAATATTCGGTATCATGCCGATTTTCTGTTCCATTGTCTTTAGAATTGCAGCGGATTCTTTAACTGCTGTTTCCGGTGTCAGCGGTTTGAATATCATATATTTACATGCAGCTCTTATGCGGCTGCGCCCGTTTTTGTTGTATAAATAATAGCAAGGGATTAACCCCGGATATTGATTACTATACATTAAGCAGACAATAGAAATGCCAAAAAGAATCATGATTGTGTAAATAATTGATAATAAACAGCATTGTAAATTTTCAGGCTGCTGCTTCTCTGCATCACTATACTTTAACGGACAGAAACGGACAGAAAACCACGCAAAACCGTGGAAAAGTATATTCCCCGTGAGTAAAGTGTTTAGAATTGTAGAAGATGAACGGCATCTAAAAAGATGTTGTACAGCTCTTAAACATAGATGATATAGATGTTCTCAGTTTTTACCGGAAATAAGTCTGGGCGGTAATTACCAAAGATCAATCCTTCATGCAGCGAATGCAGTACCCATGACCTTTTAAAAGGTTGTGCCTGAATACATTTCTGCCGTTGAACTTCATTTGTCTGTACCAAGCTGCTCCTAAGAAGCTTTCGTGTCCAGTCGATGTCCACCACTTGCCGGCTTCGCCCAATTCTTTGAATTCGCCGTCATTCCTATAACGCCAGCCGCCAGGTAATGCTGTAAAGCCGGTCTCATTTGTAGCTCCGTTGTTGGGACTTTTCCAATGAACTGTCCCTGCTTCCTTCAATTTACTCCCTGCCTCTGCCTCGCCGCCAAGGAATGTTGTTAATTGTGTCCATTCTTCATCTGAAGGAACGTGCCATCCCTCGGGACAGATATTTGGCTGGCTTGCGGCAAACCAATTGTATATTGCTCCATAAGGGTGTTTATATGCTTCATTGTTATCATACCAGCAGTAAGCAGGTGTTTCAAGTCCACTCCATTCTGTATTTCCGGTTACATTTGGTATTGGTGTGCCGTCGTTATATCTGGTTACTTTCAGATTGCCCACCATCCATTTTTGCGAACCGATTGTAACAACAGGATATACATTTTCGTCAATATCTGTAACAGTTTCACCTATTTCGCCGCTGTATTCAAATGTAACACTGTCTATTTGACTTACCGGAATCCGTAAAATATTCCCTCCGGGCTGATGCACATACATTGTGTCCTGCGCCAATAAAAGAATTACCGTTAAAAAGAATATAACAATACTAATTGAAATGGTCTTTTTCATTTTAAAACTCCAAAATATTTATGAATAATTTTTACTTTTTAACAAAAACTTGTGAGGATAGATTATTTCCCTGAATTACTCTGCAAAGGTACAGACCTGTATTTAAGGCGGATATGTCCATTGTGAGATGATTTCTGCCTTCTTGAAGAGTAATGTCTTTCCTAAACAGCAATCTGCCAGCTATGTCGAGAATTTCTATGGAGGCAGTCCCGCTTTCTTTTGATTTATGCTCAATAAAAAGGGAATTATCAGCAGGATTAGGAAATAGCATCAACGGTTTGTTTTTATCTTTGGCTTTCAAATCCTGAACGGATGTAAACTCTTTGAAGCTGAGATATTGAATGTTGACAAGATTAATATTCTCAACATTTCCGTCTTTTCTGTTAACAAAAATGTTGTCTGAAGAAAATGTCAGATTCTGAATATCAGATAACTTATGAACCGACTGTGTTCCGTCTTTTTGTTTCAGATAAAGATTCTGGGCATTTATTTCCATAAATCCCGATAAAATCAGTGCCAATAATAATGCTCCGGTACAAATACGTCGATAGGATTGAAAATGATATTCGGTATTTTTACTTTTTTTCATTTTACTCCTTTTGAATGGTTAGTAGATAATTTTATTTATTACTGCCGTATTTACATTCAATGAAATAATAAGATACATAAAAATCGAATATTTAACAAATAATTTTCAAGTATTTACAATTTTTTAAGACCCTTAAAAATTGTGGTTCTATCTCAAAATTAGCGGGTAATAAATATCATAAAACAACCATGATTTGGAAAAATCACACAAGGGGATGTTTATTATAGCAAGATGTCCGACACCTTCAAGGTGTCTGACATCTGAGTTGAAATAAAAATCATAGATGTCATTCCCGCTTGTGTTAAACCAAATGGCGGAATCTCACGAATGGGGAATACACCCCTTAATCCTCATTTCGACAGGCTCAATTCACCGCTCTCAAGAGGGTGTCATCCGTGAGATTCCTTGGGTAAAGACGAAACCGGAGCAGGAAAAAGATTCAAAACGCAGCTTTAAGCGCAATAATAAAATTCCTCCCCGCCGCAGCTAAGCCTGAGCTGTAAGGACGATAGCGGCGGTCTGTTATATTTTCCAAACCGGCGCTTAATGAAAATATTTCCGTCAGACGGTACATTGCTTTGAAATTCAGAGTGTACCATCCCGGCGAATAAGGATTGCCGTTTTCATCAGAGGCATAAAGATAGACCTTGCCTTTTTCTTCTTCAGGCATGTTTTCATAGCTTTTTTCCCCGTTGTAAACGGCGTAAAGCTCCATGCTCAGCCCGTCGGCTTTGTAAGTTATTCGCGAAACTCCGAACCAAGGGGCGGCATGGCGAGAAGAACCGGTACTGCCGTTGTCAAGTTCTTCCTCACCTTTCTGCCAGTTAAAGCGGCTGGAAAAACCGAAACCAGCGGGCAGATTAAGCTCAATTCCCGCCTGAATGCCGTAAACTTCCGCCTTTGCGGCATTTTGAACAGCCTGCACACGGCTCATTTCACCATCGTACATAATGCTGTCTCTGCCGTTTAAAGTGAAATCCCGCCGCACCATAGCGTTATCAAGATATGTATAGTAGCCCGTCAGGTCAAGTTTCAGCGTTTCTCCGAATATCTTTGCAATACCTGCCTCGGCATTGTAAGCATATTCCGCCTCTAAATCGGGATTTGGCACAACCACAGAACCCGGCTCGGAATCGAAAACCTTGCCGATGTCGTCAACATTCGGAGAACGGAATCCCGTTGAAACATTGGCGCTTAGCGACCAGCTTCTTTCGGGATGGTACATAAGCCCGAGGCTGCCGGTAAGGGCTCTGTTGTTTATTTCCGCTTTTTCCTGAGGGATAGGGTAATATGGGATATTATCTGAAAAATCTGCATCAAGGGCAAAAAGATTGAAGCGGGCTCCTGCCTGAGCCATCAGCTTTTCCGTAAAGTTATGATGAATCGTAAGGTAAGCGGCATAAGAAGACCAGTCTGCCTGCGGATAGCGGGACGCTCCTTTCTCAGATTCACCCGTTTCGATGTTCTTATCAGTTCCTTCCGATGTTACTTCGTCATACACCCACTCCAGACCGTAGTAAAAATCCGTTATTTCACCTAATGATTTCTTAAAATCGGCATTGACCGAAAAAGCATCTACCTGCTCAACCCGCCTGTAAAGGATTGCTCCTCCAAAATCGCGGTCGTTGCGGCTCTCTTTGAAATACTGGTAAGCCGGGCGCAGAGTCATTTCATCGTAAAAGAAATTTTCATTTTTATGGCTGATGCTCAAATTGTTCATCATCCAGACCTGAGGTCCGTAATACCATTCCGCACTGCGGGGGTCGGCGTTTTTTGTGCGGATAAGTCTGTCGTATCGCGGATAATCGCTTGTTTCCGAATAATGAAAACCGTACTCGATGTCCAGCTCATTCGAATGAAGGTAATGAAACTTCTGCATAATATTCATTTGGCTGTATCCGGCCGGCTTCTGAAGCTGAGGATTATTATTTTCTACAACGGCATCTTCACCGTTTATACGCTCCACATAAAAATTCCGAAGGTAATCATTCGGTCCGTGCCCGCCCATTTTCAAGTCGCCGTAATCGTATGTAGAAATACTTGTAACGGAGGCAAATTTTTTCCATCCGACATTAATGTCAATGTGGGCGGTTTTTTCATTATTTGCTGATGAATAGCGCGTTACGGCTTTTCCTGTAAGATGCGGTTCATCGGATAAGGAAAACTGCGGCGAGAGAGTTCTAAATGACATCACTCCGCCGATGGCATCGCTGCCGTAAATGACCGAACCCGGTCCGAAAAGCACTTCGGCGCTTTCCATTGAAAACGGATCAATCGATATTACATTCTGCAGATTCCCGCTGCGAAAAATAGCTGTATTCATGCGGACACCGTCCACTGTATAAAGGAGACGGTTTGTTGAAAAACCTCGTATCATCGGGCTGCCCCCGCCCTGCTGGCTTTTTTGGATAAAAACTTCATGCGAAGCTCCCAGAAGATCGGCTGCCGTCTGGGGATTCTGCAGAGCTATGGAAGTCGGATTGATTGATGATACCTTTATCGGTATGTCCTGCTTGGGCTGGTTCCACTTAACGGCGGACACCACTACCTGATTCATATTTAAAACAGTTGGCGTAAGAAAAACGAGAAATGATTTTTCCTGAAGTTCCTCCCAGCTTAAAATCTTTGTTTTGTAGCCGACGGAACTGATCTCAATCTGCTCCGAGCCTTTAAATTTTGCTGCATCTGCCTGACCGTAAGAATTCGTAAGCGCGACCGCTTTTGGCTCGGCGCTTCTAAGAGTGGCAAGCTCCAGAGGCATTCCCGACTCCGAATCTTTTACTTTTATTATTTGTGAAAATGCAGTGTTAATGCATAGTATAAATATCAATATTAAAATAATTATTTTCATGGTTCTAAATCCTAAATATTTAATGAATAAAATAATACTGAACTGCTTAATCAGCATCCTTTTCAATTTCACTATTCAACAATCTCAATAGAGCATATTCCATTTTCCCTCCTGAGAAAGGATAAGGGCATTTGTTTCATAATGATGATGAAAGAAAATAAGAATAGCGCCCGTATTATGCTTCTCCTGAAGTAAAGCATATTTCATTCACCTTCTTGAGAGGGAATAACGGGGTTTGTACATCTTTAAACAGAAGTCATTATAGAATGACTTGTTATTTAAAATATTTAGATTAAACGATTTCAGGCGGTGGGGTTTCCCTGTCTAAAAAGACGGGTTTATAATTAAAAAAATAATTTGAATGGTACCCGATGCGGGCAGAGTGAAGCTGCGTATTTAAATCAGGGAGATTTTCAAAGAAAAGCCCTGAAAAAAAACTGCCCAGTCTTTTCTGCGTGTTATGATTTAAAGGTGTCTTATTGTTTTTTTCAGAAGCGTATGCCGACAGTTTTTCTTTCAGTTTAGTTTCCTTTTTGTCATGATAGCATGTATAAAAGACGCTGTCGGAAGTTTCACGGGATTCCACTACGTCGTACATTTCGCCTCTGTATTCAAATTCGCGGGAATGCTCCCATTCCAGAATTTTATTAACATCCTCTTTAGAAAATCTTAGCAGAATAAGCTCATGCTTTTCAATGCCCTTTTCTATTCTTTCCGAAACAATGCGCCTTACATCCCCGATTTGGAAATCGAGAATCAAAAGCCCCGTGTAAGGAGGCAGAAAGCACAAAAAAAGCAGTATGGCGGCAGTTTTCTTCATAAATTTTTAACCTTGATAAAAATTTCAACGTATCAAAACAATTAAATTGTAACATTTTTTTTACTTTTTGCGTAAAGCTGTATAGAATATGATTTTGAAATACACGGAAGGAGAATATGAAATGAAAAGATTATACAGATCTAGAAAAGAAAAAATGATAGCGGGCGTCTGCGGAGGCTTAGCGAAATACTTCAAAATTGATCCCGTTTTTGTAAGGGCGCTCTTCATCATTGCCGTCTTTGCCGAAGGGATAGGACTTATTGCATACATTATTTTGTGGATTATAGCTCCCATTGAAGATAAATTTGATCAGAAGTTTTCGGCGGTGGAACCGGAAGGTCCGCCCGAACCTCCACAAAAGACAAATCCCGAAAAACTTAGAAACAGAAACATCGGCATTGGGATAGTCTTGATTGCATTAGGAGCAATTTTCCTGATCGATAACATCTTTGCATGGTTTGAATTCGGCATAATATTTCCTGTACTAATCATTGCAATCGGCGCCTATATTCTGTTCAGCTCAGCCAAAAAAAATGATTCGGAGGCATACAATGAAAACTAAAGAAATTAAATCATCTGCAATATTCTGGGGCGTGTTTTTTATAAGCATTGGCGGCTTACTGCTGCTTAACCAGATAGATGCTGTCGGTTCCATGGGAGACATAGTCCGCTTCTGGCCTGTGCTTCTGGTTTTAATCGGCATATCACTGCTTAACCTGCCGGAACCGGTCAAGAAAATCCTTGCAGGGCTTAGCGGTCTCTTCCTGGCGCTGATTATTTTCGGCATTTTTACTTTTCAGTGGAATAAACTTTTCTTCTGGAACGAGTGGGATGATGACAGCGGCAAACACGATACAGAATATTACGACACGGTGCGCGAACCGCAGGTGCTTCAACTGGACAGCGGCATTACAAGCGCAAAACTTAAAATTGAAGCCGGAGCCATGAGCATGAGCTTCGGCGGAGAAACCGCTGAACTTCTTGTTCTCAATCCCGTAGAGAGCATCATCGGAATGGATATATACCATTCTGTGAAAAACGGCAGAGCTTTTGCCGAACTTGAGATGAATCCCGAGGATATTCATTTCGGGAAAAAAAATAAAACACAGCGTGCAAACATTAAACTTAATCCCGATATACCTTGGGATATAGACATTGAAATCGGTGCCTCCAGCCTCGATGCCGATTTGAGCGACTACATAATGGAAAAAATTGACATAAAAGCAGGCGCGGCATCTCTGGAACTGAAATTAGGCAGTAAATCAAAAAAGACCGGCGTGGAAATTGACGGAGGCGCCATGTCGCTGAAAATTTACGTTCCTAAAGAAGCAGGAGTAAAACTTCATGTTGATTCCTTCCTTAACAGCAATGATATAGAAGGATTTATAAGCGAAGGCGGCGGAGATTATGTTACATCTGATTTCAGTGATACAAAAAATAAAATTTTTATAAACATAGACGGCGCCCTTGCTTCGATAAAGGTGAAAAGGTATTAAGCTGACCGGGAAATCTTCTTAATCCGAGAAAAAAAGACGTTTATAAAATGCCCCGCTGCACTTTTTTAAATAGTCTTTTTTTATAATATTTAGAAATTTCGGAAAAATTGCTTAAATTTATGTAAATTGATAAGTTGAGCTTTATCAGGCTGTTTGTTCCGGCAGCGGCACGGCATCGATAAATATTTGAGATATAGTTAATGATAGATTCCGTTTAAGCAAGATGTCGTACACCTTTAAGGTGTCCGACATCTGAAAATCAAAAAATATCCCCTCTTGAGAGGGGACGCAGAGTATGGATGAAAAAGATGTCCAACATCTGGCAGATGTTGGACATCTGAAGCAGAAAGTAAAAATAAACAGATGAAAAACCGTAAGAGACCCCACCCCGGCCCTCCCCAAGGGGAGGGAGATTAAGAATGTAGTTCCCCTCCCTTTGGGGAGGGTTGGGGTGGGGCTAAAAATAATCAGATGAAACGTCCATGATTACGGAAAAAACACATAAGGGGATGATTATTTGAGATTTTCAAGAATGTCATTCCGGCTGGAGCGAAGCGGAATGCCGGAATCTCAAGTTAGTGGGAACACACCCCTTAATCACCTCTTGGGGAGGGGATGCACAATTTGGAAGAAAAAGATGTCCAACATCTGGCAGATGTTGGACATCTGAAGTGCAAAGAAAAAAATAAACAGATGAAACGACCATGATTAAGGGAAATCACCAAAGGGGATGTTTATTTTAGCAAGATGTCCGACACCTTCAAGGTGTCTGACATCTGAAAACCAAAAATTTTTATACGTGAGATTCCGCAACAAGTGCGGAATGACAAGAATTTTAAGAATAGAGGATCAAAAATAATCAGATGAATTTGCAAAAAACTATGAAAGAAAAACCAAAAATAGCTGTCGTCGGATACGGTTCAATGGGCAGAGAAGTGGAAAAAGCTGCAAAAGAGCAGGACATCACTGTTACTAATATCTTTGATATAGATTCAATGATTGACACTGCCAAAACTTACGAATTTGACATTGCCATTGAATTTACTCATCCTGATGAAGTGATTGAAAATGTCAGGCTTCTCGCAGGCATGGGCAAAAGTGTAGTAACCGGCACTACCGGATGGTACGGCGAAAAGGAACTGATGTTTTCAATTATCAGAAATGCAGGTACGGGACTTGTGTTCGGTACCAATTTTTCAGTCGGTATGCAGATGTTCTTTCGTCTGACTCGATTTGCCGCTGCTCTTATGAACCGGAGCGATTCTTATGATATAATGCTGCACGAAATGCACCACCACCGCAAAAAAGACAGCCCGAGCGGCTCGGCAAAAAAACTTGCCGATATTATACTTAATGAAGTGGATAAGAAAAAACATATCTTCGACGATACCGCCAGAGAAAAAATTCACCAGGAAGCCCTGCATGTAAGCTCTACGCGCGGAGGCGAGATTTTCGGCAGGCATACTGTTTATATAGACTCGCTCGCCGATACCATTGAACTGACGCACAATGCAAAAAACCGAAAAGGCTTTGCGTTAGGAGCGCTTGAAGCTGCAAAATGGCTTCACGGCAAAAAAGGTATTTACGATTTCGGAGAAATTTTTGAGGATATATGGACACAAAGCTGAAAATCTTAATTTCTTTGTCTATCTTGCTTTTCTCATCGGCATTTTCCCGGGATTTAAATCCGCAGGGAAATGCGCCGCCGCCCGAAATTTCTATTATTCCTCCCGAAATTAATGCTGAAATGCCCCCGGGCAAATATTTTCAGGCAGAGATAAAAATCTTCAACCGCGGAAATAAGACGGTAACGGTAAACCGGGTAAAAGGTTCATGCTGGTGCAGCAGCGCACATGTTTTACATTCTGAGATTGCACCGCTCGATTCAGGAAAAATACTCCTTTCTGTAAACCTCGAAGGCATGAACGGCGGAAATATGATTGAATACACTATTTACAGCAATGCCCGGAATAACCCGCACAGCATAAAAATACGTTTTAACGATACGTCTGATGACACTACAAAAGTTGAACCTTTAAGAGAAAAATGAAAAAATTTAAGCAGATAGTGTGCCTGCCCGAAAGCAAATTTCAAATTTTAAAAAAAGGTCAGGATGCCGGGCTCGATTTGCGCCTTTCCTGCCCCGACAACTTAGCCTGCATAGACAAAGGTATTGACATTACTTGGCTGGGAGCTTTCCGCAACGAAAACGCAGAGCTTAACCAAATTCTGATAGTTACACTTCAGCCTTTGAAATCATTTGCCAACAGCCACCCCCTCAAAAAATTCCTGAACAGCTTTGATAAGAAAATATTATTGTAAATATGAGTTTTTTCAGGCGGCAGCCTGCTAAGAATAAATACTATTCATCCTTCAATATTTAAATGAACGTTTCTTTTGATAAATTCCTGTTATCTTTTTCAGAAAAACATTTCTACTACACTTTTTTTACTCAAATATCCCTTTTTTGAAATTTTCGGGGAATGTCAGCTCTCCCGACTTCGGGGGTAAAATTGCGTAAGTCATTGTTATATATAATAGTCAACTTTTGCGTAGGCACTACACAATATTTTTCATTTTGAATATTATTTGGCTTTGGAATTATTTCAGCGGATATGGAGCGGCGCTGATCTTCAGACCCATTGTCTGATATATTTTTCGGATTTTATCGGTAATTTTTGAAGGTATGCAGTATCTTTTATCTGTCTTTTTATCTTTCAAGATACTGGTTTGAACATGTATTAATTCATTCCTTATTTCCTCCGGCGACATCCTTCCGTGAATGGTAGCTACTCTGTAACTTAAATGTCTGATACACGTTATAAGCTCACGGAAGCTCAGCGCACCCTCACGGATGTTCAGCGCACCCTCACGGATGTTC
>CAZOBD010000108.1:0-13437 GCA_964577665.1 uncultured Hyphomicrobiales bacterium | reverse complement strand
GGTTCTTCCCAAGGGGAGGGAGATAAGCCAATAAGTTCCCTCCCTTTGGGGAGGGAGATAAGCCAATAAGTTCCCTCCCTTTGGGGAGGGTCAGGGTGGGGCAAAAAAAGGATGAAAACGGGATGATTATTTAAGAAAGATGCCTGACATGAGACATATAAACCAGTCTCAAATCTCAAAAAATGTTCTTTTCATAAACAATACTAAAAGGAGGTGAAACAGATGCCAAGCGTTGACGGCGTTTCTCTGCCTTTTATCCCGGCAGGCGGCATTGAAGAGCTGAGACACCCCCGGCAGCAGCCCGGACTGAAAACTGCGGAAGACCACTTCGGAAAAATTTTCGAGGAGGAGCTTAAAAAACTAAAATTTTCAGCTCATGCCAAATCGCGGATCGTAAGCAGAGAGCTTGATATAAGCCCCGCAGAATTTGCGCGCCTTGAAAGCGCCGTTGAACGAGCCGGAGAAAAAGGGGGAACCGAATCGCTGGTGCTGCTCGACGACAGAGCCTTTATTGTAAATATTCCGAACAGGACTGTAATAACGGCAATGGGAGGAGGGCAGATGAAAGAAAATGTTTTTACCAATATTGACTCGGCAGTTTTTGCCTGAGAAAGTATAATTTTGGAGTCGGCCCATGTCTGACTGAATTTTTAGACTGGAGACTCCGCGCCGAAAGGCTCCGAACGACCGAAGAGCCTTTCAAAAATGCCTGCGGAAAGGAATCCGCGGGGAATATATTACAAGGAAGTAACTTTATTTAATAACCATGGAGGGTTAGATATGGGATTAGCGCGATCTCTGGCTATCGGATCCAGCTCGCTGCAAGCCCAGCAAAAGATGTTTGACGTTGTTGCCAACAATATGGCAAACGTAAACACTATGGGCTATAAATCGAGCTCCGTCAGCTTTACAGACCAATTAAATCAAACGATTACACACGGAAAATCTCCGGACAGCGTCGGCGGCATCGGCGTTGGAGGAGTTGATCCGAAGCAGATGGGACTTGGCGTAAAAGTCGGTTCTATCAGAACGAATATGTCGCAGGGGGCAATCGAATCGACCAGCCGTCCGCTGGACATGGCAATTCAAGGAGAAGGTTTTTTCGTTTACAGCATGAACGGCAATGAAATGTACTCACGTGCAGGCGCCATTTCAAGAGACAAAGACGGCTTCTTTGTTGACAGCGCCACGGGGGCGTATTTACAGGGTTATAACGTGGAAACCGACGCTAACGGCATTATTATTAAAGATGCCGACGGAAATAATTCTCTGCTGAGAACGGCGGATAACCTTAAAATTTCCAATGACGTCATTTCTCAGCCTCAGCAAACTCAAAACGTTACGGTAACGGGAAATTTAAATTCCGGGATGCCCGTAGGCGAAACAAAAACAACCAGCATTAAAATCTATGACAATGTCGGCGGAGCCCGCGACCTCGAAATCAGTTTCACTAAAACCGCAAACGCTAATGAGTTTGACCTTGCAATGAGCATAGAAGGCAATAATGTTGCAATCGGCACGAGCACCGTTGCGTTTAATGCAGACGGTACGCTCAGCAGCCCGCTTTCTCTGCAGCTTACGGCTCAGAACTTAAATGCGGCGATGGGCGGACAGATTTTCGACGAGGCTGCACCTAAAGACATTACCGTTACTCTTGCCGACAGCACTAATCTGCTCGGAGGCATTACTCAGTTTTCCGGTCCGAATAACGTTACCGCAAGCGAACAGGACGGTTATGCATCAGGCTCGCTGAATTCGCTGACAGTTGACTCTCAGGGCAAGATATGGGGTACTTTCACGAACGGACAGGCTGAAGTGCTGGGACAGGTTGTAGTTGCAAAATTTACCAATCCGGACGGTCTTACAAAGAAAGGCGATAATTTCTACTCTATTTCGCCTAACTCAGGATTGGCAAATCTCGGCACAGCCGGCGAAGTATTCCCTTCTACATCAATAGCAGGAGGGAGCATAGAGCAGAGCAACGTCGAGCTTACCGATGAATTTACCAAAATGATTGAAGCACAAAGAGCATACGAATCTGCCGCCAGAATAATAACAGTGATGGATCAGATACTTGCGCAGACTACTACTTTGAAAAGGTAAGGTTTAGCTAAATAATTACTTCATTAAAAGCCGTACACTATATTGTACGGCTTTTTTTTAGCCAACTATGTATTATACCAAGTTGCTTTCAAAATAACAAACATGATTTTGGAAAATCACATGAAGGGATGAGTTGAAAAAAATTAAGTTGTGTCATTCTGTCCCTGTGTTAAACTTGTTTCAGTATTGTTACAGAATCTCACGAATGAGGAACACACCCCTTTATCACCTCTCAAGAGTAATGTTATGAAGTTAGTTCAAAAATACATAAATTTATTTTTTCTTCAATAGCCCCGACATTTAAGCCGGGGTTTATTAAATCTAATATTATATGGGTTGTAGCCAAAAATATAATTAATTTGGCTAAAGACTCAATGCTGATTTTCATACCCCTCCCCGACTTAAAAGCCGGGGCTATTAAATCTCTTATCTCCGTTCCATTACTCTCAAGAGGGGAATTTCTCCCTCCCTTACTTGTAAGGAATGGTTGGGATGAGACTAAAAATAAACAGAAGGAAAAATTGTCTGTTTACTTGAAGCTTTCATTTTTGTGAAGCCTCTTTATTTTCAGCAGTTCGAGGAACATTTTAGTAGAATCGAAGATAGGATTAACGGTGCTGCGTGCGTCATTGTACCATTCTACCGGAATTTGCTTAATATTAAACCCAAGCTTTTGAGCAATCCATAAAATTTCGACATCGAAGCTGAAACCGTTAATCTTTTGTCTGCTGAAGACCGCTTCGGCAGCTTCGGCGGTAAATCCTTTGAAGCCGCATTGAGTATCAGTTATCCCTTTGAACACAAATATCTGAACAAAAATATTATAAATCTTTCCCATAGTTTCTCTGTAAAATGGCTGGTGCTTTTTCACCATAGAACGGTCAAGACTGCGGCTGCCGATTGCAATATCAAATCCGTTATCTAAATGCTCGAGAAGTCTGTCAGTTTCATAAACGGGAGTGGAAAAATCGGCGTCGGTAAAAATTCTGAATTTGCCTTTGGCGGCTAACATGCCTGTCTTTACTCCGGCGCCTTTACCGAGATTTTGTTTAAGCGATAAAACTTTAATATCACCGTTGAACTCTTTCACTGCCCTGACAGTATTGTCCGTAGAGGCGTCGTCAACTACTATTATCTCGAATGAACAGCCCTTATTTTCAAAGAAACCCACGGCTTTTTGCAGTGAAGCAGTTATTCGCTTCTCTTCATTAAAAGCAGGGATTATCAGTGAAATATAAATGCTCATAGTTTATTTCAGAAAAACCGGGCTCATCGGTATAAATGAAAAATTTCGTCGTTTTTTACTGTGTCTCTTCCATTATATTCTGCTCTTCTGCCGCCTGCTCCTGCATTCTCCTCATGGCGCCCTGTGATGCTTCCTGCATAAGGGCGTCAACATCAATGGAATCACCGCGAAGATCAAGCATGGTCCGCTTCATAAAAGTACGCAGATACATAGCATAAGGATCGTTTGATGCTTCATACCTTGCCATAATAGCCATAGCTGTATCAACGGCTGCGGCAGTATCGCCCTTTGAAGTCAATTCGTCTATCTTCAGCCTGTCTATGGCAGCCATATTGTAAATAAGGTTTTCCTGCAGCTTGCGAGCTTCTTCCTGACTGTTCGGATCGCTTAGAAACTGGCTTTCGTACTGCCTTGTTAGATTGACGAGTTTCTGCATGCTTTCACGAGCAGATTTGTAGTCGCCGAGCATCTCATAAAGGGAAGATGATATTTGATAGGGACCGAAAAAGCGTCCCATTATTTCATAGTATTTGAATTGAGTCTCCAGTTCGGGATTATTTATGATGCGTTCGCATTTTTCAAGTGTTGAATAGGCATATTTCTCTGCTTTTTCTCTGTCGCCTGCCTGTTCGTACATAAGAGATACTTTGTATTCTATGTCATAAGAAAACGGGAACTGAACAGGAGATATCTGCTTGTTCATAACATCCATTATTTCAATAGCCTTAGTTGAATCCTTCAAATCATAGAAAACATACTGTGCGTACTCGAGGTAAAGCTGTCTGTAGCTGCGCATGAGTCTTCTGTGGACTTCATCGTAATATACGCCCGGTGTGCCGAGATTCCTGAACTTAAAGCCGTATTTAGGTGTTTTGCTGTAATTATCGCTGTTATCTACGTTCATAATGCACTTATCCATTATATCAGGCTCCAGACTTCTGCCGACACTTGTATTTTGAGGAACGGGACATACGCGGTTTGCCATGCCCTCGGTGCGGAAAAACTGATCGAGATTATTGAAAACATCCGGTCCCACGGTTCGTGAGTAATATATTGGTCTTTCAAAGCGCACCTGTTTTAAAATGTCGAGTATTACCTTGTCGCGAACCTGATAAAGGTAATACTGCTGACCGTCCCGCTGACCGTATGGAGTTGCTTTGTATTGAAACCGCATGTGTCCGTCGGCAAGCATAGCAGGATCATCGGTATATTGCTTCAATATTTCGCGGTCAACCGGAATGGCTACATTGAAAGCTACGCCAAAATCGTAGCTCAAAGCACCGGGGTCTGTTTCTGAAACCTGAATGCTGTCGTCGGCAAATGAAAGAGGCAGCTTTTTTGCGCCCCAAGGACTGCGGTTTTTAAGCTGGTCAACGTACCACAGTGTATTTGCAAGGCTGAGGTTCACAATCCTTACATCTCTTCTTACGCCTGCAACGTCCTGCAGATACCACAAGGGAAATGTGTCATTGTCGCCGTTAGTGAAAATAATCGCATCCTTCTCGGTGCTCTGAAGGATGTTATAAGAATAGTCAAACGGCAGATAATTGCCTGCGCGGCTGTGCATTTTCCAGCCTCCGAGCGCCATGTTTACAGGCACTGCCAGCAGAGAAACAATCAAAACGGCGCTAATAATCGCAGGATTCTTCTTTTTTGCGAGCCATTCTATAAAAAACATAACGCCGAGGGAAATCCAGAGACACCATATCATAAAGGAGCCTGTGTAAAAATAATCCCTTTCCCGGGGCTGAGGATTCTGCTGGTTCTGGGCTATTGCGGCAAGAACCCCCATCATCAGAAATATCAGAAGGAATACAGCCGCCATTTTTGAATCCTTCCAGAAATGATAATACAGTCCTATTAATCCGAAAAGAAGGGGAAGCGCAAAAAACTGTATAGGGAAAAGATGCTTATAGCCCGATTCAAAATTCCATTTTTCGTGTCCCTTGTTGTCAAACCATGCGGCAGGAGCATCCTGCACGTCGCTGAGCCTTCCCACGAAATTCCAGAAGAAATATCTGATGTACATGTGGAAAATCTGGTATTTCATAAGATAGGCTATTTCTCCGCCGAAATTTATATCATCCCATTCGTTCACGATTATGTAAGAGCCGTCGCTCCTCTGCACTTCTTTTTTTGCCGGGGGGTTCCACTCTCCGTAAACATAATTGCCGTTTGCATCTTTTTCGGTGTAATGCTGTATAAAACGCTCTTCACGCTGGTAACGCCGGGGCCAGAGAGGCGCTTCGCCGTATTGTTCGCGTCCCAGATAAGAAGCAAGCTTGGGAAAGTCTTTCGGTTCGTTTTCGTTCATCGGCGGATTAGCGTGGCTTCTGAGCAGTACCTGCGTATATGTCATATAGCCCATGAACATAAGCAAAAGCGAAAGACAAACAAGCTTTATTATCGGATTGTTTTTCTTAAAACCTGCCCAAAGTCCGTAAGCAACAAGAACTATCATTCCTATAGCGATTACAATCATAAGGGGGTTATCCTCTATCAGATGCTCCTTAGCTTCGTTTTTAAGGGGAAAGTCACCGGCAAGCATCGCAGGCAGCCAGCTTATGAGTCCTTTGTAGAAAAACAGAAATATGGCAAGAGCTGACAAAGAAGTTATAATCAGTGATTTGGTAGGATTTGACGTCTTTTGATAGTATTTTCTCATCCACACGAGCATCACAATTGAAAATATTGCAAGAATACTCAAAAGATGAACTCCCATTGAAAGCCCTAATATATATGCTATCAGGAGGAGATACCTTTCATTGCCGGGGTTATCAGCTTCTTCGTTCCAGCGCATCATAAGATAAATAACAACGGCGACAAACAGCGAAGACATAGCGTAAACTTCCGATTCAACCGCATTGAACCAAAATGTGTCGCTGAAAGTAAAAGCGATGGCTCCTATGAAAGGAGCAATGTAAACGGCAAGACTTCCGCCGGTGCTTTCAGGCTCTCTGCGGTAGTTCAGCAGCACTTTTACCGTTATGATGTAGAGAAACATCACGGAAAGTGCAGAGGCTGTTACCGACATCATATTAAGTCGCCAGCCCTGATCGCCGAAAGGTATAAGAAGATGAAACATTTTGCCTATCAAAAGAAAAAGCGGGGCACCCGGAGGATGGGGCACCTGCTGCCAAATTGATGCCGAGGAAAATTCTCCGCAGTCCCAAAAAGGAACCGTCGGCTGAACGGTCATACTGTAAACTACGAATGTTACAGCAAAGGACAGTATTGCAAATATACGGTATAAAAGCTTATTGTTCATGTCTTTTCAATATATAGTTAATTGTACATATATTATTCGTTTCATTACACCCGGGATAGTTTCGGTTTCATAAAAAATTATTTCCGATATGCTTCCTTTCCCGATTGTATATATAAAAGTTTTCAAAGGATTTTTAAAATCCACACATTTACAGAAACTTAAACTTAATAAAAGAATTTTAAAAGACAAACACGTTTTTTATTAATGAGGGGAAGACAGATAACCTTCCGAAAGGTTTCAACCCTTCGGAAGGTTAAAGCAAGATGTGAAATTATTCTATGATCTTAAAGAATCTGTGCCAGCGGATTGAGGCGATTTTATCTATGAAATCGCCGAATAAACTCAGATTTGTATCCCATGACCAATATACCAGAATTGGCGTACCTACCACATTTTCTTCCGGTATGAACCCAAAATAGCGGCTGTCGAGACTGTGGTCGCGGTTATCCCCTAAGCCGAAAACGTAATCGCGTTCCACAATATAACTTGATGCTGGATTGCCGTCAATATATATTATGTCTCCGCGTTTGGCGACTTCGTGCTCCTCCCGCATTATGAAAATATACCATTGATTTATATTATCAGGATTTATGTGTATGGTATCGCCTTTTTTAGGTATGCGCACCGGTCCGTAATTGTCTTTGCTAAACCCTGTCCCATAAGGGAACCGCGGATTGGGGTCCCATGTGCCCACGGGTCTGCTGTCGTCATACTGGCCCGTTTCAGGCAGGGGAATTTTATCACCGTTCACGTATAAAACCTTGTTCCTGAGCATTACTGTATCTCCTGCCGTTCCGCAGCAGCGTTTCAGGTAATATTGAAACTGGTCGGGTTCCACTTCGTTTTGATTGCCAGGAAAAATAAAAACAATAACATCATTTAATTCAGGTTTTTTCAATGGGGGGAGCTTGTAAAAAGGCAGAGGAATGTTGAAAAACGGGATTACCTGCGGAGTGGAGGGACCGTATATAAATTTATTGACAAAAAGGAAATCCCCGGTCATTACTGTTTTTTCCATTGAAGGTGTCGGAACCACGAAAGAAGCAATTGCGGCTCCGTTAATAAACATAACGATAATGATTGCTCCTATTATCGTTTTAGTCCAGCTCATCAGATGCTCGGAAAAAGTTTCCGGTTCTTTCTTTTTACTCTTCCTTTTTTCCTTGGATACCTCGGAAGCAGATTCTTTTGTTACTGGTTTTCTTGCCATTTTTATTTATTTTTTAGTGATAACAATGTTTCATTTTTTTTCTATTTATCAATATCAGCATAAGGCAAATATCAGTCATTACCCATGCTCAAAACAGCAAGGAAGGCTTCCTGCGGAACTTCAACCTTCCCTATTTGCTTCATACGTCTCTTACCTTCTTTTTGTTTCTCGAGCAGTTTTCTTTTTCTTGTAATATCGCCGCCGTAGCATTTAGCAGTAACGTTTTTACCGACGGATTTGACTGTCGTGCGGGCAATAATTTTTGCACCGACAGCCGCCTGTATTGCTACTTCAAACATCTGACGGGGAATAAGCTCTTTAAGTTTAGAGCAGAGTCTTTTCCCCCAGTCATAAGCTTTGCTGCGATGAACAATTGAGCTTAGAGCATCCACCTGTTCCCCATTTAAAAGAATGTCCAGTTTCACCAAGTCTTCTTTTCTGTACTCCAAAAATTCATAATCTAAAGAGGCATATCCCCGCGATACGGATTTCAGCTTGTCGTAAAAATCGAATATAACTTCTGAAAGCGGTATCTCGAACTGCACATCTACCCTTTCCGGCGAAAGATACATAGTATGCTTAATAATGCCGCGCCTGTCCATACAGAGCTTCATGATATTTCCGAGATACTCGTTGGGTGTGATGACTTGTATTTTGATGAAAGGCTCCTGCACCTCGGCAAATTCACCGGGGGAAGGAAGCTGCGCAGGATTATCTATAAAATACGGCTTGCCGTGCTGGGGCACCACCCTGTATTTAACATTAGGAACAGTTGTAACGATAGTCTGGTCAAATTCCCGTTCGAGCCTCTCCTGAACAATTTCCATGTGCAGCAAGCCGAGAAAACCGCAGCGAAAGCCGAAACCGAGTGCACCAGAAGATTCCGGCTCAAAAGTAATAGCCGAATCGTTGAGCACAAGTTTTGACAGGGCTTCCCTAAGCGACTCGAAATCATCTGCGGCTGCCGGGTATATGCCGCTGAAAACCATTGGCTTCACTTCGCGGAATCCTTCAATAGGTTTGTCGCATTTACGGGTTTTATGGGTAATGGTATCGCCGGATTTTACGTCCTGAAGCTCGCGGAGGTTTGCCATTATATAACCGACATTTCCGGCAGAGAGCTTCTTGGTGCGGAAGCGCTTCATGTGAAGAATACCAACTTCTTCCACCTCATAAACATTGCCTGTCCGCATGAACAGTATTTCGTCTTTTTCATTGACCGTACCGTCAAATATTCTTACGTTAACAACAACGCCTCTGTAAGAATCGTAAATGGAATCATAAATAAGCGCTCTGAGCGGGGCCTCGGGATCACCTTCGGGATGAGGTACTTTTTCGACGATCCGCTCAAGTATTTCGTCGATGCCTATACCCTCTTTAGCAGAGCAGAGCAGCATTTCGCTTTCATCGCATCCAATCAGGTCAATAATCTGCTGTTTCACGTTTTCCAAAGTAGTCTGGGCGCTCGGTAAGTCGATTTTGTTGATAACCGGAATGATTTCTAAGTCATACTCTATTGCCATGTAAAGATTGCTTACCGTCTGAGCTTCCACACCCTGCGTTGCGTCCACGACAAGCAAAACTCCTTCACAGGCAGCAAGAGAGCGGGATACTTCGTAAGTAAAATCGACATGCCCGGGAGTATCAATCAGATTCAGAGTATAAGTTTCACCGCTTTTAGCTTTATAATCCATCTGGATGGCATGCAGCTTGATAGTAATACCGCGTTCCTGTTCCAGAGGATTGTCGTCCAGTATCTGATTCATAACCATTTCACGCTGAGTAACTCTGCCTGTTATTTCAAGCATACGGTCAGCGAGGGTTGATTTGCCATGATCTATGTGAGCAATTATGCAAAAATTGCGGTAGTTTTTCATAACATTTTATTTTTATTGCCAATTACAAACTTCTAAATTAAGAAAGTTACGTATCATTTCCAATATGATTTTTGTAAACAGAAATAAAATGACGCTTATAGCACAGAGTATATTGGTTAAAATATAAATAAAATTCAATAAATAAATTTAAGTAACGAATGATTGGATGTATTGCAGGTATGAAAATGATTCCTTCGGAATTAGTAAAAATTTGTTCCAATTATTTTTGGGAATGATGTTGACTTTTTCATCTTTTTTAGCCCCACCCTAACCATCCTATTTTAAAATATTTTAAAAACAGGAGGGAATTCAAATTTCAAATCATGTCATTCCGCACTTGTTGAGGCGCCGGAGCGTAGCGGAGACAAGCGAAGCCAATCTCACGAATGAATATCCACATAACGTGAGATTCCGGCATTCCGCTTCGCTCCAGCCGGAATGACATTAATGAATTCTCTGAATTCAAAAAACAATCATCCCTTTATGTGTTTTGCCTAATCATGGACGTTTCATCTGATTATTTTTTATGCCCCACCCTAACCCTCCCCAAAGGGAGGGAATTCAATAATTTTGCTCCCTCCCCTTGGGGAGGGCCGGGGTGGGGTCTCTTCAGGTTTTTCATTTACATTACGTTTTTTTCTCTATGATTTGGCTAATCTACCTAAAAATAATCATCCCCTTGCGTGATTTTCCAAATCATGGACGTTTCATCTGTATATATTTAGCTCCACCCCGTTCATCCCCAAGGGGATGGTAAAAAAATATGAATTTCCTCCCCTTGGGGAGGGTTAGGGTGGGGTCTCTTCCGGTTTACTTTACTTAAGATACGAAAAAACTATGGAAAATTGCCGTAATAAAACCCGTTAATTGTGATTACACAGAAAGAAACTTTTTTTTATTTTAAGAAAGTTTTTTAATTTCATTTTTAAAAGATGTAAGCAAAATTTATTAGATTACTTCTTTATTATTTAAAATTTATCAAACAAAAACAAGGATTGGGCATGTCAAACCAAACAATTATCTGGACCAAGATCGACGAGGCGCCGGCACTGGCGTCATACTGCCTTCTGCCGATTGTAAGAGCTTATACAAAAGGCACCGGCGTAGATGTAGAAACAAAGGATATTTCTCTGGCTGGAAGAATTATTGCAAATTTCCCCGAGAAGCTGAAAGAGGAACAAAAAATTCCTGATTACCTGACCGAACTGGGTAAAACAGCAAAAACTCCCGAAGCAAACATCATCAAACTGCCCAATATCAGCGCTTCTATTCCTCAGCTTACTGCCGCGCTAAAGGAACTGCAGAGCAAAGGCTATGATATACCGTCATTTCCGGAAGAACCTAAAACCGATGAGGAAAAAGCATTGAGAGAAAGATTTTCAGTTGTGCTGGGCTCTGCCGTCAATCCCGTTTTAAGAGAAGGCAATTCCGACCGCCGCCCCGCGGCATCTGTTAAAAAATTTGCTCAGAAGTTCCCACACAAAATGATGAAGCCTTGGCCCGAGTCAGGTTCGAAAGCACGCGTTGCTCACATGCAGGAAAAAGATTTTTACGATAGCGAACAATCAACAACTATGGATAAAGCAGCAAATGTAAGAATTGAATTTGAGAACGGCGGCGGAAAGCAGGTTTTGAAAGAAAAAATCGAACTACTCGACGGCGAAGTAATCGACGCAGCCGTGATGAACGCTGCCGCCCTTAGAAAATTTTACGCCGAGCAGATAGAGGAAGCAAAAAAAGATGACGTGCTGCTTTCCCTTCATCTAAAGGCGACAATGATGAAAGTTTCAGACCCGATTATGTTCGGACACTGCGTTTCGGTTTATTACAAAGACGTTTTTGAAAAACATGCCGATGCCATGAAGGAAATCGGCGCTAACGTTAATCACGGCATGGCAGACGTGCTGGATAAACTTGAAAAACTGCCCGATGATAAGAAAAACGAAATACTTGACGACATTAAAAAAGTTTACGAGCAGTCAGCAGATCTGGCAATGGTGGATTCCCGAAAAGGCATTACAAACCTGCATGTTCCTAACAACATAATAGTCGATGCATCCATGCCCAACGTTGTCCGCGACGGCGGCAAAATGTGGAATCAAAACGATGAACTTCAGGACTGCATTGCCATGGTGCCAGACCGCTGCTATGCAACTATGTACGCCGCAATACTTGAAGACGCCAAAGAGAAAGGGCAGTTCGACCCTGCAACAATGGGAAATGTTTCAAACGTAGGTTTGATGGCGAAAAAAGCCGAGGAATACGGCTCTCACGACAAAACGTTTGAAGCTCACGATAATGGTACTTTCAGAATAATTGATAATACTTCCGGAGAAACATATCTCGAGCAAAAAGTAGAAAAAGGCGATATTTTCAGAATGTGCCAGGCAAAAGACATTGCCATCGAAGACTGGGTAAAGCTTGCAGTTAACAGAGCAAAAGCTTCCGGTTCTCCGGCTGTGTTCTGGCTGGACGAAAACAGAGGACACGATGCAGAAATAATCAAAAAAGTGAAGAAATATCTGCCGAATCATGATACAACCGGATTGGACATCCGCATTATGAAACCCGTTGACGCAATGAAATTTTCTCTTGAAAGAGTCCGCAGGGGAGAGGATACCATTTCCGTAACAGGTAATGTGCTGAGAGATTATCTTACCGATTTATTCCCGATACTGGAGCTCGGCACCAGCGCAAGAGTCCTCTCTATCGTACCGCTTTTGCAGGGCGGGGGACTTTTTGAAACAGGTGCTGGAGGCTCCGCGCCCAAGCACGTACAGCAGTTCTTAAGAGAGGGACACCTCCGCTGGGATTCACTCGGAGAATACTGCGCCCTTGTACCTTCCCTTGAAATGATTGCGGAAAAATATAACAATAAGAAAGCTAAAGTTCTTGCAGAAACTCTCGACAAAGCCGTGGGGCTTTACCTTGAAAACTGGCGCCTGCCAAGCCGCAAGGTAAACGAAATAGACAACCGCGGCAGTTCATTCTATCTGGCTATGTACTGGGCAAAAATGCTTGCCGAGCAGAAAGATGACCCGGAACTTTCCGCAAGATTTGAATCTGCTGCCAAAGAACTGGAAGCAAACGAGCAAAAGATAACCGAAGAGCTTTTAGCCGCGCAGGGCAGTCCTCAGGACATTGGCGGTTACTACCTCCCTGATGAAGAGCTTGCAACAAAAGCCATGCGCCCCAGCGAAACGTTTAACAGAATTATAGACGCCCTGTAAATTTAATTTCAGCTATTAATACCCGGATGTCCGACACTCATGAAGTGCCGGACATCTTTTATTTTTACGTCATTGCGGGGAGCGCCAGCGACAAAGCAATCTCGTTATACCCTTCAGATGTCAGACACTTCTAAAGTGTCGGACATCTTTTTTACCGGGTTTGGTTTGATGAAGAAAATTAATTTTTTTAATTTTAAAAAAAAATACTATATTAAGCATTGGGTGAAAATATTGATTTTTTAGTAAGTGAACAGAGCCAAGGGAAAGCCGTATAAAGAGCATACAGGACGGAAAAAGAAGGTTATGGTGCATGTTATGGTGGTGAAGTAGTAGGAAATATTTTCAATAATTTTGAACCCTTTTTTCTAAACATGTGTCATAAAATAAAAGCACTTGAAATATTTAGGAAATTATGAATAATTTTGAATTTTCAGAGAAGGGGAATAGAAAAAAACTAATTTTAATAAAAAAGCACAGGCTTGACGAATCAAGCCTGCACATCG
>CAZOBD010000107.1:0-13475 GCA_964577665.1 uncultured Hyphomicrobiales bacterium | reverse complement strand
TCATGGCTGTTTCATCTGATTATTTTTAACTTGAACCCCACCCCGACCCTCCCCAAAGGGAGGGAATTCATCAAGTTAGCTCCCTCCCCTTGGGGAGGGCCGGGGTGGGGTCTCTTACGGTCTTTCATATTTATTACACTTTTTCTCTTTAAAAAGCAACACTAAATAATCATTCCCTTATGTGTTTTCCCTAATCATGAACGTTTCATCTGTTTATTTTTTACTTTCCGCTTTCAGATGTCTAACATCTTGAAGATGTTGGACATCTTTTTCTTCCTGTTTCGTCATTGCGAACTTGCTCAAGGAACCTTGCGTATTGCGTCCCCTCCCCAAGAGGGGATTAAGGGGTGTGTTCCTCATTCGTGAGATTCTGAAACAAGTTCAGAATGACACCCCTGACTTCTTTTTCAACTATTTCAAAAATAATCATCCCCTTATGTGATTTTTCCTTATCATGGCTGTTGCATCTGTTATCCTATATGATTTTATCGCTTGAATTATTTTTATAAGTGCATTCCTGCAAAAACATACAATATTTGATAATAATTAGAACCTTTTTCAGCTTACAATACTCAAGGGGAAGCGAAGATTAAAGGCAGTACCTTCGCCTGCTTTGCTCTTAATGTCAATTTCACCTTCCATAAGTTTTACAATTTTATATGAAATAGTAAGCCCTAATCCGATTCCCTCAAAACTCCTGGTAAGTCCTTCGCTGCCCTGCCTGAAAGCTTCAAATATCTGTTGATACTGATCTTTTTCGATACCTATCCCCGTGTCAATTATCCTAATCTGAACCCATTTTTTGCCTTCTGTCTCAACTTTATCTGTTTCTACAGTAATGCCTCCCTCATTTGTAAACTTCATGGCATTGTCCAGCAGCTGGCGCATTACTTCGTTGAAAAGCTTTTCGTCTATGTAAGAAAAGAGTTTTTCGTTTTTAATGTCAGCTCTTATGTAAAGGTCTTTTTCTTTGGCAGAATTGTAATAATAAGACAGCAGTTCCCTGACAGTATCAGAAATATTTACCATTTCAAGATTAAGCTTCATTCTGTCAGCTTCAATTCTTGAAAGCTCCATCATAAGTGTAAGAGTCTTGTAAAGTCTTTCGCCGGAATATTTTATATTAAGGACATATTCCCTCATTTTTTTATCTTCAATATAACTTAACAGCAGATCGATAAATCCGAAAATGCTATTCAGGGGTGTGCGCAGCTCATGTCCCATGTTTTCAATTATTATTGATTTCAGTTTGTTGGTTTCTTCTGCCACCTGTTTGGCTTTCAATATTTCTTCATGAACATTTTTCCTTTCGGTAATATCGTCAGCCAGTCCTATAACGACCCGCGGTTTGTCATATTTGTCGCGGGCAAGTGATGCATTGGTAAATATCCACCTGTATCTGCCGTCTTTGTGACGTATCCTGAATTCCAGTTCCTTTATAGGATTGCCCGTGGAAATCAAATTTAGATAATGATCATATACCAAATCGTAAAATTCGGCGTGTATCAGCTCGGAAAAATGAACATCAAGCACTTCATAAGGTTCATAGCCGAGAATATCTTTCATGTTGGGAGAAACGAAAATAATCTTGCCGTCAAGATTGAGCATATATATCAAAGCATTGGCATTGTTAATTATCACATTGAGCTTCTCCATATTTTCCTTAAGGTAGGCTTCCATATTTTTGCGGCGGGTAATGTCATAAAAATATATATGCCCTTCCTGTTTTTCCGGTACGCCTTTTATTACCATTGAATAGTAGCTGCCAAGATATTCATATTCAAGTTGTGTTATTGTTTTGCTGGAGACGGCATTTTTCAAAACATTTATATCAATCTTAGGTAAAAGCTCGTTTATGTGCATACCGACAATGTTTTTCTGAGCAAAAACATTCATTGCGGCTGAATTCGTAAGAAGGATAATTCCCTCCTGATTGTATTTAATAACGGGATTAGGATTAAGCTTTACAAAAGATGCCCATTCATCGAGAATTATCTTATTATTTTTCGTCTCGGTCAGGTCTCTGCATATAATAATATAATATCTTCCCTCATTTGCTTTGCCGACGGCGCTCAGATTCAATTCCACATACACAGATGTATTGTCTTTTCTAAGCAGCCGCGTTTCCACCGAAAGGGTTTCGATTTCTAAGCTGTTGATTTTATAGAAAATATCCAAACCTGTCGATTTTTCCTCTGGATGGGTAAAATCAACAGGATCAAGAGTCAGCAGTTCTTCACGCGAATAGCCGGTCATTCTGCTCATTTCCCGGTTAGCTTCTATTATCCCTCTTTTGGGTACAAAAATAGCCATACCCATCATAGAGAATTCAAAAAATGATTTGAAGCGTTCACGGCTTTCTTTAAGCTGATGTTCCCGCTCTTTCATGTCGGTTATTTCACGAATAACGCTTATAAAATAAACAATGCTGCCCTTTTCATCCTTCAAAGGAGTAATCCTTGCCTGATACCATTTAATAATATTTTTATCGAATTTATAGTTATATATTATCTCTTTTTTATCTTCCCCTGCTAATATATCATAAATGGCTTTTTCCATTTTTTCGGACACTTCCCGCGGTAAGATTTCAGAGTAATGTTTCCCGAGAAATTCTTTTGGGGGCATAATTAGCTGATAGCGGTCTTCCTGCTGGAAAAAATCTATGAAACAGCCGTCCGGACTCATCAAAAAGACCATTTCGTCAATAGAATTCAGAATAGTTCTAAGCTTTGAATGCGATTCCTGAATGGCTTTGTCTGCGTTGAGATAATCAGAAATGTCCAGTATTATACCGCGAAGACCGGTTGTTCTTCCGTTTTCGATAATGCGGGTTGTGTATATAACAACATTTCTGTGCCTGCCTTCTTTGTCGAGCATCACATAATCATTTCCATAGTTAGGAGAGCCTTCAAGTGTTTTGGTGATGTTTTCAACAGCTTTTGCCCGCCACTCGGGATGAATATACTCAGCGGCAGATTTTCTGTTTTTCAGATCTTCATCCCTTATTCCGAACTTATCCTGTCCGTATTTGTTTACATAAGTAAGATTTCCTTTAGTATCGGTTTCATAAATAGTAAACGGCAGCATTTCAATTAATTCGCGGTATTTTGCCTCGCTTTCAAGAATTTTAATTTTTGCACTCCGCTTTTCGGTAATATCTTCCAAAGTACCGATAAAATAAAGCACTTCATTATCGGAGTTTCTGACAGCTCTTATCTTGAGTTCGCCCTCGAATTTAGTATTGTCTTTCCTTCGGAAGATTACATTGAATCGGCGGTAACTCAGGCTTTTCTTCACTTCTTTGATTATCTGTGTTCTTTTCTCGGGCTGTACGTATATATCCTCTTCCAAAACACTTAGAGTTTTTATCATCTCTTCCGGCGAGTCAAAACCGAAAATCCCCGCCAAGGATTTGTTTGTCTGCATAAAAGAACCGTCGGAAGATGCCTGAAACTGTCCGACAGGGGACTCGAAAAAAAACTCCCTGTAATCCTGAAGGGCAGTCCGGCTTTCCTTCATATTTTTTTTGGAAAGCTCCCCTCGGAGGACGTTTAGTTCCTCAATCAACTGCTTTTTTGTTTTTCTGCTGTCTTGCATTTTTATGACTTATTTCCGTTAGAATTACCGTTTTTGTGCATTCTTTTCATAAGTTCAGCCATCCTGGATGCCTGCAGGGTGAAAGTTTCTAATCTTGCTTCAATTATCTGAGGATAAACATTGCCGTCGGTTTCAATTGGTAAAAATGGAATGTTCATCTTGCCGTTGAAAAAATCTGGCAGCTTGAAATCCGGATTGTGCATCCGTTTTATTTTCATTTTTGTTTCGATGTTCATTTCCGGAACAGTAACGGATTCGGCAAAGCGGGTCTGCATACATCCGAAAGGACCGATGCTGATAATCCCGCAGTATTTTTCAACGGAATCATTCAGTCCGGTGCCGACAATTAAAAGCGGCTCGCCTTTGAATTCGAGCGGTACTATGTGTTTTCCGTGTTTTACCAGCGGGTCTATCTTGGTTCTGAAAAATTTATAATAGCCTGTTTTTGTCAATATCTGTTTTATTCTTTGCTCTGCATACCTCATGTAAACAATTCTGACAAGTCTTTCATACTTGTTTTTCAGCGAAACCAGCGGCTCGTAAAGCCCCTTTTTCAAAAGATAATCCACATAGAATATCCATTCGCTGATGTATGCGTCCTTGACAATAAAGCCTTTTTTGGCAAAAACTTCATTTAGCCGCTTATGTGAAAATGAATCGCGGCGCACATACATTTCTCCGACAAGAGCAATATATTTTGCTTCCTCTATGGGTTTCGCCGCAGGAACCCTGTTAAATATGTTTGAAGCAAAGATTTTCAAAGCTTTATAGAATCTGTCGTACTGATTTTCAACCACTTCAAGAAGTTTTTTAAATTCCTCGTTGAAAATTCTCAGACCTTCTTCGGGGTCTTTCGCATGAGCAAGTATGCCGGAGCGGACATCGTCCAGCACGTCGCTTGCTATCAGCATTTCAATTCCTCTGGCAGCGAAATTCGGACCAAGTCCCGCAAAACCGTCTTCATGCATCAGCTCAAGAGTAGCCGTGTTTTTAAGCTTTTTCCTGCGGATGACATTCCTCATAAATGCCGGATAAGTGCCCAAACGGCAGTTTCCTGCGCCCTGAGCTATGAAAAAGCAGACATAACCTTTGCCGTCCCATTGATTTTCAATATAGTCAAGAAGAGAACCCGTCATAATCATCAGAGGAAGGCACTCTTTGCCGGTAGCCACAGCTCTGCCCTTTTTCAAAACTTCCGGGTCAGGCTCCCTTACCGCTTCTGCATTAAAGCCCTGACTTCTCATGCCGGCGGCAAAGAGCTTTGATGCAAGCACTCCCATAGAAGGAATCAATATTTTTACACGAGAATCGCTTAATGGAACAGTCTCTCCCTCTGAACCGTGGAAAAACCCTTCGTCTTTCCCCAGCTCTACTTTTGACTGAAGGAAACCTCCCGAATCCGTTCCTTTTACGGTCATCTCTATTCTGCGGTAATTCTCAATAATATCCAGTGCCGCTTCAATCCTTGTATTGATACCGGCATCCGCCGTATGCCCGTCGAGCTCTAAAGTCAGGGAAGGTTTTATATCCATTATCTCCCTGAACGGAGTAATAATCATCGAATCGGGGGCGCATGAAAAGTTTGATATATAAGTGGCAAAAAGCTGGGGATGTCTCTTTATCATTTTAGATACTTTAAGAATTTTCTTTCCGCCTTCCCAATACATATCGTCATCTATTTTTTCTTCCCGAAAATCAAGCATGTCATAAGGTATAACATAAATGCCCCGGGAAGCGAACTTTCTTGGAATGCCCTTATTTGCCAGCTCTGCAAATGCATTGTAAGGTCTTCCGACAAGTACTATTGCAAATTTACCGGGGTCGGCTTCCAGCGACTTCAGCAGCTTGCTTCCAATATCAAAAAGCTCTTCGGTGAAATTATTTTGTACCGCTGCAGAATCGTAATAAGCATGCTTAATCAGCTCTTCGTCATTTATGCCTAACTGCCTGCCTATCTTTATGAAATTTTCTTCTTCTTTGTCGAACCCGTTTGCAAAATTGAGAATCGGAGATATGAGTTTTTTCTCAAGATCATAGTCCTTGAAAGCCTGCTTCAAATAATAAGGCTCGCCGCTTACAAAAATACATGAAGTATTGAAATCCATCCTTTGATACTCTTTTTCACCCACGTGCATTTCAAGTATATTGGGAACAAAAATATAGTCGGTGTTTTTGTTTAAAAGGTCCTGAAAAAGTCCCAAAGAGAGCTGTCCGGGATAGCACAGCGATGTCATTTCACGCTCTATTCCTTCATCTTCCGCTTTTTCCGACAGGATTACTCTGAAACCGAGCCGTGAGAAAAAATGTGAATAAAGAGGATACAAGGTATGAGTCTGGAAAGATTTGTTAATACCCACAGTTTTTGCATCCGCCGGGAGTTTTACCTTAGGAGAGTATTTTTCATAAAGCAGTCTCTGCCTGAGTTTTACGAAATCATAGTCATCAGAGTTTACTTCCGATTTTTGGTTTATATTGTAATATTTATTGCAGGCTCCGCCGAAAGGATACTTTTTTCCTTCTATCTCAATTATGTTAATAGAGCACTGCAGGTCGCATTTTTCCTTTCCTCCCGGGCAGATAAAAGGCTTGCGGTAGATAACTTCTCTTTCGGCAAGCTCTTTGAGTGAAAAGCTTTTTTCATGCAGGATTCCGAGGTTGATTTTTTCCTGCACTTCCAGAGCTACTCCGAAGGCTCCCATCAGCCCCGGTTCGGGAGGTACAATTATTTCTTTCTCGGTAAGAGCTGCCATTGCGGCTGGAATAGCCTTGTTGTAGCAAACGCCTCCCTGCATAAAAATCTTTTTGCCGACAGGGCGGTTGCCCTTTACACGATTGACGTAATTCATACATATAGAATATGTCAATCCCGCTACAATATCCTCGCGTGAAATATTTTCCTGAGAAGCAGTTTTTATATCAGCGCTGATAAAAGCGGCACACTGGTCACTGAAATTTGGCGGATTTTTGCCTTGCAGCGCAATCTGCTCTATATCGTTTACCTTAATACCGAGAGACTCCCAAGCGGCTTCTTCTATGAAAGACCCGGTTCCTGCTGAGCAGGCTTCATTCATTGCATAGTCTGCCGGCACTTTGTTTACTATATAGGTGTATTTAGCATCCTGCCCTCCTATTTCAAAAATAGTATCTACTTCGGGGTCGAAATAAACCGCTGCCGAGGCATGAGCAATTATCTCATTGAAAACCCCTTCCGTAAGGGCGTGCAGTCCCGCAATATGCCTTCCGGAACCGGTTGTGCCGAGACCTGTTATATCTATTTCTTCGGGCAGCTGTCCGGCAAGCTGTCTATAGCATTTCCGGGCAGCTTCTATCGGGTCGCCGTGAGTGTATAAATAAACCGAGGCAAGAATCTTTTTATCGGAGCTCCTTATAATAACTGCTTTGGTAGTTGTAGAGCCTACGTCAAGCCCTACAATACATTTGTCCCCTTTTTTTGCATTGTCAAAATCAATTTTTTTAAACTCTACTTTATTGATATGTTTTTCTAATGAGTCCAGAAAAGAAAATGAGTTTTCCCCTTCGTGGAAAACATTGTCAAAATCCGCAAGCGGCTCCAAGTTTTTATCAAGAGCATAAACAGCCGCTCCTAAGGCTTCAAAGTAATAAGACTCATCCGGGATATAAAGCATCGGAAACTCTTCGCGAAGGAAATCCATAACGAGTTTATTGCGTGTAACCCCGCCTGTAAAAACGACTTTTTCCACTTTTGCTTTGCGAAGGAGTTCCTCTATTTTTTCAGCCATCATTTTAGCAAGACCTGCGCTCACTTCACCTTTCGGAGTGCCTTTATTCAAAGCGTGTGTGCAGTCAGACTTGCAAAAGACCGAGCATCTGCCGGAAACTTTATAGGGGTTAGCGCCCTGAGCTGTCTGCATAACAGAATCAATATCCAGGTCCATTCTTTTTATCTGTTGAAGAAAGAACTCTCCTGTGCCTGATGCGCATTGATTTTTAGAAATAACGCCTGCAATTTTTCCTTCTTTATCGAGAGTATAAACCAGAAAAGTTTCTCCGCCGAGGCTGGCAATTGCTTCAAAATCCGAGCCGCCCGATTTTATCGATTCATAGGCATATTCAGCCGCCTCGGGTTCGGGTATATTAGGAAGATTGACAATTTTTCTGAATTTCCTGCCCGTTACCGCCATCGGTAGTTTTTCAGGGTTGAATTTTTTTAAATTCTCAAGAAAAACTCTTTTGGGGTCGCCGTTGTGAGGCAGTACAAGAAAATCCTCGACTTTTATCTCCCCTCCCATTTTGCTTGCTTTTACGAAACTTATCGTAGAAGCGCCCAGGCATGCGCCTGCTGCTGTTTTGTCCTGCATTTATTTTCAAAAGTTAATGGCACATTTTACTATCTGACTGCTTCCCACCTGCCGGAATATGATTTTCCAAAAAGCATTACAGAAACAGAATTGACAATCCATCTGTAAATTGTTTTAAGATAGCCGTCTTTAATAAATCTGCGCGGCGATTCGAGCACTCTTAACTCCTTCACGTATCCAATTTTCGTGAAGCCTGCAAGCCTTCTGTAAAGGTCAAAATCCTCACCTGCAATTATCTCGGGATTATACCCTCCGGAGCGTTTGAAATGCTCGGCTTTGATTATATGACATTCTCCCCTTGCCATACCTATCCCGAAAAAATTCAGCAGCCTGACATAGCCGTTGTGCAGCGAATAAAAGATTTTATCGCGTAGTCTCATCATTTCGGGCGGAGCCGATACCCTTGTTGCCAGCGCGCCGCACTCGGAATAGCTGCCGTTGTTTTGGCTCCAGAAGTTAATGTAATCGAAAAAGAAAAGAGGGTTTTCAGGAACGGTATCGCCGTTGATAAAAACCATTATACTTCCTTTGGCAGCAGATGCGCCGCGGTTTCTTCCTTCTGCGATTGTTTGTTTTTTATTGTCATCGTTTAAAACGACCTTGTCTGCATATTTCCGGGCAATCTCAATAGTTCTGTCCGTACTGCCGCCGTCGCTTACTATAAGCTCAATATTGTATTTTTTTCGCAGTTCGAAGGGAAAATATTTCAAAGTATCTTCGAGAATTTTTTCTTCCTGCAGTACGGGTACAATTACACTTATCAGAGGATTCCTTTGCGGGGAAGCCGTTGTAGAAAAAACGGCATATTCTTGTTGTTTAAGCGAACTAATGCCATTTCCGCGGCTGCCGTTTTTTCTTTCCAATATTTCTAAAGCTCTGCTCAAATCTATTTCAGAATATGATTTTTAAAAAACAATAATATACTAAAAAAATTACAATTTACGAATGGAAGTTTTTTAATTGAAAAGCTAATATAAAAGCTCAAATATGAAAAATGAAAAACAAATAACTACAAGCTGCGTCGGTTATACTTTGTTTCATAAAGAGTTATTAATAATGGCAGAATCTATTAAGGCTTTTTTACTTTCAATACCGGTCAATCTTCTGCTGCTGGGAGCAGGTATCATCGGCGGCATCATCATCCGCTTTATTTTTTACAGATTCATTAAATTCCAGTCGTCGGAAAGTGCGAATATTGATTATCACAGTTTTAAGAAAAGGACTTCTTCGGTTTCCACTTTTTTCATTCCCATTTTATTTTCTTTTATCCTTCTTGTATTTTTTGGCAGAGATACTTGGTATTTCGGCTTTATGAAAGATTTTCTGAGAATAGGTCTTATTATAACCGCTTCATGGTTTTTGATTAAATTGCTTTATGTTTTCGAAGAAATTATCCTGTCGAAATACGATATAAGAAAAGAAGACAACATCCAGGAAAGGAAAATCCTTACCCAGTTAAATTTTTTAAAAAAACTAGGAATCGTAATTATTGTCATTATCGGCTTGTCCGTTATGCTTCTAAGCATTAAAGGCGGGAAAGAACTCGGCGCAGGACTTATCACCTCTGCGGGTGTCGCCAGCATTATAATCGGATTTGCCGCGCAGAAATCCATATCCAATTTGATAGCCGGAGTGCAGATTGCCTTCACACAGCCTATTAGAATAGATGATGCAGTTTTCGTGGAAAATGAGTGGGGTAACATAGAAGAAATCAATCTGACATACGTGGTGGTTAAAATCTGGGATTTACGGCGCCTTGTGCTTCCAATTAATTATTTTGTGGAAAATCCCTTCCAAAACTGGACAAAAAACGAAGCTAATCTCCTCGGCTCTGTTTATCTTTACATTGATTACCGCATTCCAGTCGAGGATCTCCGCCGCCAGTTGCTTAAAATCCTTGAAAAAGAACCGTTGTGGGATAAAAAAGGATGGGTGCTTCAGATGATAGACTTAACCGAATCTACTGCAAAACTGCGCGCTCTGATGACTGCCAAAAACGCTCCCGAAGCTTGGGAACTTCGCTGCAGTGTCCGTGAAAAGCTTGTGTCTTACATCTCGGAAAAATATCCGGAGTATCTTCCCCGGACACGCATATTTCTTCAAAATCCGAACGGATAGACGAGATATACTTTTGTAGTTTTACCAAATTCGACTGCCGGCGAAGGAAGCTTAAAATGATTAAGCGCGGCTTTCAGCCAGTTCCAGAAATGTCCCTCCTCGGGCAGCATTTTCACAAGATCATAATCTAAAGATATGATAAATTTGGGGTTGCCGTACACATCGGCATATATCTTTTCTGATTTTTCAGGGCAGGTAACTCCGCCGGTCAGCGGAGCGCATAGATTTCTTGCCGCATAACCAAAACTAATGTCCAGCCAAGGCAGCCAGTATTTTTTTGCTCCTTCCGGCAGTAGATTATATACATTCACTGTCAGCCACAAGGTATGTGAGCTGTAATCATCAATGAACATATCAGATGGTATCCGTCTGTGGTCTCCATGCCAGTTTGCAGGAATGTACTGAAACTTTGGGGTGAAATTCTGCAGGAAAGGCAGGTAATACTGACCGATAAACAAAGCTGCTCCCGCTGCATCCGCATAAAAATCACTCGGAGCAAATCCCCAGTTTTTTCCGTATCCGTCCATTATTTCTACATAAGAAGTGTATGCAAGGCCCATCGCGGTGCCTATAAGTGATGCTGTTTCCCACTCGAAACCGATGCTCATGAGCGCTTCCGACCATAAATAAGAAGTGAAATATGTCCCGAAAAAATGCCCGGCTTTGTCGGCATAAAGAGCATATCTGCCGTCTTCCATTATTTTAAAATCGCCCTGTTCTTCCCAAATCGTATTCATCTGAAGTATATGCTGGGTTGTGTAAAAGGCTGCCGCCACAGTTCCGAGACCAAGGGCGGGCAGCAGCTTTACGTTATTCTCTCTGTAGGGAAGCTCTCCCGTGAAAAGACTTCGCTGCTTATCTGCATAATAAAAAGACTTTCTTTCGAGATATAGGCTGTCACTGCTGCAATACAATCGTAAAGTAGCGTCAGTAAAAAATATCAGCAGAAAATATATTAGTACTCTTTTTTTCATTCCACATAAAAATGTAATAGCATATATGCAAAACTAAGCATATTTCATTTTACACAGTAATAATTCTGGCATTATTTTTTCTAATATTAATTTGCAATTAATTTTTCTGAATATTTAAAAAAAAGTAAAATTAATTTTCTTTCAGAAAAAGACGGCAATAAGTTAAAAAAATTCACATAAACCATTTTAAAATATTGCATTTAAAAATTAACTGAAATTAAAAACGACTTTGAAAGAAGATGAATTTTTAGTATCTTTGCATAAGACTCTTTTAAATTAAAAAAAAAATGCCTGAATTAAGCGAAAAGCTGAAACAAGCCAGAGAAAATCTGAAGCTTACCATCGAGGAAGCCAGCAGCAAAACTAAAATTCGCTCTCATATTATCAAATCATTTGAAAAGGGCGAATTTTCAGTATTACCTCCGGTGTATGCCCGCTCTTCGGTTACAGCTTACGCTCAGTTCCTTAAAATACCGCAGGAAGAAATCGAGGACGACCTCAAAGAAATTTTCAAGCCTGCAGCTCCGTCTCAATATACAAATATCATCAAAGAATCCTATGCAAGGGCAGACACACGTAAAATGCCCAATCTGGCAGAGCTGAAGCAAAAAGCAGGCAGCAAATCTCATCTGATTGTCAATTATCTTATTTACACTGCCATCGCCGTTACCATGCTCACTCTGCTGTATATCACTTTTTTTACGGGAGACAGCAGCAGGGATTCCATGGATGAGACCGCTGACCCCTTAGCGGAAAAAGCGGATACTACCGTAATCGAATATAAAAACAAGGGGCTTCTTGATCTCTTTGAGTCAAAAAACGACAGCCTGATACTCGAAGCAACGGGCATCGACTCTGCATGGATAGAGATTAATCTTGACGGAAAATTCAAGGAGCAGGCGCTTATTACGCCTAATGATTACAAGCGCTGGGCTGCAAAAGACTTCATTCTTTTGACTACAGGCAACGTTGGCGCCGTTGAATTCAAACGCAACGGTGAGGTACTGCCCTCTTTCGGTAAAAAGGGCAGTGTAATCAGAAATATTAAAATCACACATGATAATGTTGTGAATCCTACCTACGGCGATTCTCTCAGAAAACAGAGCCGCAGCCGGAAGAAAAAATCTCCCCCTCCGCTTTTGGAGCCTTCCAAAATTGAAAACAAATCTTTTAAACCCACATTTAAAGAAAGTGAAGATAACAAATAGTATTTTATGAACTGAACGTTTGATTACATTCGTCAGTAATTTAAAGACCGCTCTGAACAATGTCATGTATTCTTACAATACCTTTTAATACATTATTTTCATCGACTACCGGAAGTACACTTATCTGACTATTCCTGCTCTCCATAAGTGCAAGCGCCTCTCCGAGATAAGCATTTTCCGATACTGAAACGGGGTTATTTGTCATTATATCTGACGCTTTAAGGTCTTTCATATCATCATATTTATACAAAACACGCCTCACGTCGCCGTCGGTAATGATGCCGGTCAAAACCCCGTTTGAATCTGCTATTCCTACACAGCCTAAGCCTTTATCGCTTATTTCAATCACAGCTTCTTTGAATCCCGCTTCGACGCCGATTAACGGAAGAGCAGAGCCTTTGTGCATAATATCTTTTACCTGAAGCGTAATATTTCTGCCAATCTGCCCGAGAGGGTGATTCCTTGAAAAATCTTCGATACTTACATTTCTATATAGCATGGAACTGACTGCGAGAGCGTCGCCGAGAGCAAGAGCAGCCGTTGCGCTTGTCGTTGGGGCTATATTGAAAGGGCATGCTTCTTTTTTTACCGAGGCATCAATCACCAAATCGCAGTTTCCGGCGATAAATGAGTTGAGATTGCCGGTTATAGCTATAAGGGTTACTCCACGGCTCTTTAGAAAAGGGATGAGCCTTCTCACTTCTTCAGTGCTGCCGCTTTTTGAAAGAAGAATCACTGCATCACCTTTGCTTACGAAGCCGATATCGCCGTGCAAAGCTTCCACCGGGTGCAAAAATACCGAATGCAGTCCCGTGCTGGCAAACGTAGCCGCAATTTTCCTTGCAATCAATCCTGACTTGCCGATACCGGAAACAAGTATCTGCCTTGCACCGGATATTATCTTAACCGTTTCAAAAAAATCATTGTTCAGTTTTTCGCTCAGCGTCATCAGAGCCAGGCTTTCCTCCCTGAGTGTTCTTTTTGCCTCTCTTAATATTTCATGTTTCATCTGTTTCATCTGTTTATTTTGATCCCTCCCCGGCCCTCCCTTACAGGTAAGGGAAGGAGTAAGGCTTTTTATTCCCCCTTATTTATAAGGGGGTTAGGGGGATCTTAATGCTTGAGATTCCGGCATTCCGCTTCGCTCCAGCCGGAATGACATTCTTTAATTCTCTGAATTCAAAAATAATCATCCCCTTATGTGTTTTTCCCTAATCATGGACGTTTCATCTGTTTAT
>CAZOBD010000106.1:0-13588 GCA_964577665.1 uncultured Hyphomicrobiales bacterium | reverse complement strand
AAGGAGAGGTAAATCTTTCTCTATCTCCTCCCCTTGGGGAGGATTCAGGTGGGGTCGTTTTTTTTCTTTTTTTTTAAATATTTAATCCCTGACGGGATAAACAGCTTTATGACAATTCTTTTTCTACAAATATTCAATCCCTATCGGGATTTTCCCCTATCTACACATCCCCCTTATTTATAAGGGGGACTTAAGGGGGATATCCTTATTTTCAATTTTCCAATTCATCAACTGCTGCTGCGCTTCAGCAAAAGATTTATATTTAAAAACTCCAGAAGGATATTTGACTTTGTAAAGATTTGCTGCCATTTTGAACAGCTTATCGATTCTATTATAGTATTCAATATCTGGACTGAAACACCATAAATCCTGTTCAGCTTCTTCAAAAGATTTAAATTTTTTTATTGGCATCCTGCTTCAAAATTAGTTCTTTCAGAAACGCTAAATCTTGAATATCTTTTTCCCGGTAAGTATTACTTTTCATAAAATAAAGTGATTTAGGCGCTGCAACCTTGAGTCTAACTTTATCAATTTCAAGTACTTCGAAGTCAATTTTATCATAATCATACATTTCACCGAGATTAGAAATAATATCAACTATATCATTTTCGGGAGAAATATATCTCACAACGGCATAGCTTTTTAGATCATTGTAAGTAATTTCTTTAATTTCATTATCGTCGAAAATCTTACTTAGCGCTGCTCTTATCCTGGCAACGTTTTCTTCAGTCATTTTTATGATTATATCCAAATCTTCACTTGTTCTGGGCATACCATAAAGGATTACCGCAATACCGCCGATAATGATAAAATCCACACCCTCTTTTTCGAGTGCGTCAATGATTCTTAATATATTATTTATTTCAGTCAAAATGTCAATCAGTTAATCTGTCGAGTGTTAATTTTTTAGATATTTTTCATTAATTTTTATATCCCCTTTAATTTTCAGGGGGATCTTTTCATTAAATCGGAGTTTAGTAAGGAGCACAACTTTTTTGATATAATCTTTATTTCTACTAATATTTAATCCCTGACGGGATAAACAGCTTTATTGCAATTCTTTTTCTACAAATATTTAATCCCTATCGGGATTTTCCCCTATCTACACATCCCCTTTGAAGAGGATTTAGGCGGGGTCGTCACCCTCATTCACAAACTCCGATTTGGGAATGTATATTTCAATCGAAACTCAAGTTTCTTGTGATACTTTCCTTACTAAATCGGAGTTTAGTAAGGAGAGAAGACCAATTGCTATTTTCTGATTTTCAATTTTCTGATTTCTAATTTCTAAAACCGACACACCCCTTTAATCCCCTCTCGAGAGGGGAATTTCTAATCTCCTCCCTCTGGGGAGGATTAAGGTGGGGTTCTTTTTTCTACAAATATTTAATCCCTGACGGGATTTTCCCCTATCTCATCATCCCCCTTAATTTTAAGGGGGCTTGGGGGATCTAAATTTCTTTTCCTTCTCTCTTAATATGTTCTTTCAATTCCTGATTTGAGATATTTTCGTAACGGATAAGATCAATAGTAAAAGGCAGAGTTAATTCTTCTATCCTCATTTTCATTGAAAGGATGTCCTGTATGCAAATTTTACTGCCGCTGAGGGCTATATCAATATCTGCTCCTTTTTGAAAATCTCCTTTAGCCCTTGAACCGAAAACAACTGCCCTGGAAACCTTTTGATTAGACAGGAGAATTTCTGACAATCTTTGCAAAGTATCAGAATCTATGCCAAAATCGTTTTTTTTATTTTGTTCTGAAAATATCATTTCTCAAAGCCTGCATGTTCTTTTCAAGCATATTGAAATTGTCTATATATTTACCTGCGATTAACTCAATTATTTCTTCAGCAGTATCTTCGTCGTAAGTGTGTGAGGATAAATTGCGTAGTTCAATCATTTCCATCCACGAGACTCCATCTTCAACAAGATTATATTTAAATGCTTCCCTGAAACTATCTCTGGAGCCTCGGATATTGACCATACCCTGATAATTAAAGTAGTCTTTTATTAAATTCCATGAAAGCTCGAAAGTAAACTCGAAAGCTTTTATCAAGCCCTGTTTTTCTAAGCTGTTAAGTTCACGTTTGTTATATTCATCAACGGCATCGTTTAACTGCTTCAGTGCTGATGTATAACTGTTCAATCGTTGAAGCCAGCGTATATCTTTATTATCTTTTCTTTCTTGATTCATTTCTTTTTTCAAACATCGACGAGAACCTGACACCAAAATATATTTCCAATTTTCATTTGAGGAATGGCATCCGTTATTAATTTTTTCCTGATTCCTAAGCTGAGCCTTCGAATGCTGTTTTCTTTTAAAATATTCAATCCTTTCCGCATTTTTCCCTATCTTCACATCCCAATTATTCATAAGGGGGCTTTGGGGATCTCCTCCCCCTGGGGAGGATAAAGCTGGGGTTCTTTTTTCTACAAATATTCAATCCCTATCGGGATTTTTATCTATCTCCTCCCCTTGGGGAGGATTAAGGAGGGGTCGTCACCCTCATTCCCAAACTCCGATTTGGGAATGTATTTTTAAATCGAAACAGAGTTTCTCGTGATACTTTCCTTACTAAATCGGAGTTTAGTAAGGAGAGGTAAATCTTTCTCTATCTCCTCCACCTGGGGAGGATTTAGGCGGGGTTCTCTTTTATACTAATATTTAATCCCTGACGGGATAAACAGCTTTATTGCAATCTTGTTATCTACAAATATTCAATCCCTATCGGGATTTTCCCCTATCTACACATCCCCCTTATTTATAAGGGGGCTTGGGGGATATCCTTTTTGTCCACATCCCCCTTAATTTTAAGGGGGATTGGGGGATATTCTCATTTTCTTTTCACTGTATGCTTCAGTTTCAAAACGGCGAAGTTAATTTCAATGCTTGTTTCAGTTTCGTCTATGGCAAGGTCGTCGTCAAATATTTCGGAAATAATCTCGCCGCTTCTTCTCATTAGGGGGCGTTTTTCGTTTTCGCTTTCCATTTGAGCCATTTCCCTAATATTTCTTCCAAGCTCTCTCACTTTTGCAAATGCCTCAATAATTGCAATGGTTGTTGCCGTTGCTTTTGAGCTTTTCAGAATAGTAGCCAGCATGTATAAGCCTTTTTCTGTGAAGGCATAAGGCAGTTTAACTTTACCTCCTCTGTTTGAAGTCGAAAATTTCGACTTCAAATCATTCCACTCAATATTGTCTAATTGAAAGATATATCCTTCAGGAAATTTATCTGGATTATTGCCGACAGCTTCATTTACCCTTTTCGTTTCAACACCGTAAAGGGCGGAAACGTCACTGTCGAGAATTACAGAAGTATTCCTGATAGTGATAATCTTTTCCTCTACATTTTCAAATCTGATTATATCCATTTTTCTAACCAAATGCCCTAATTTGATTTTTTTCTTTTCCTCGAACTTCGTAATTCGTAATTCTTTATTGAAGAGAACACATCATTTTTAATTTCAGAGGCTTGAGGGTCTTTTTCGCTTCCACATCCCCCTTAATTTTAAGGGGTATCTCCTTCTCATTCCTAAGCTGTGCTTGGGATTTTTAATTTTCTCGTGAAGTTGAACTTCTCTTTGATACTTTCCTTACTAAATCGGAGTTTAGAAAGGAGAGGAACACACCCCTTTAATCCCCTCTCGAGAGGGGAATTCTTTTACATCCCACTTATTTATAAGGGGGAGCGAGGGGGATCTTCTACTCATTCCTAAACTGTGCTTGGGTATGTACTTTTTCAATCGAAACTAAAGTTTCGTAATATATTTTCCTTATGCTGATAATCTCTCTTGCAATTAACTCATCTAGCTAATTTGTATAATCAAATAACAGGAGATAATGAATTTTATTTAGAGTAGGGTCGATTTTTTTGGTACACTGTCTCGAAACTGGCGGCACACTATAAAACGAAATCCCTTGTGCAATTTACCTGAAAATCACAAATGGGTAAGACTATTAATGTACTTTTTAAGCATTTTTATAAATCCCTATTTTCTTTGAGTTTATACAATCTGAAAACATTAAAATCGTAATACAACTTCCTGTCAGGTTCTTTTAAAAGAGTTAGCTCGTTTTCGGTCAAACGCAATCCTCTCCAGCAGATAATACAATTTTTTTTTAATTCTCTGTTAATAATAAAGTATTTAATATTATTCCTTTTGATAAACTGTCTGATTTTTTTATTCTTAACATAATTGTAATATTCGTGGCTGTTAATAAGTCCGTCTCCATTCACAATTTTTCGTCCCGAGAAATATCCAACGATTCCGGAGGCATCTATTTGATAAATAGGTTCATTTTCTGGAACAATTTCTTTAACAAAAGAAATGAATTGTTTTGTGTATTTCCAATCATTATCATGTAAAAGATGCACATCGATATACAAATAGATAAAAGCAAAAATGAAAGCTACAGATACAAGTTCCCAAAAATATTTTACTTTTCTTTCAAAATAATTTAGAATACCAGATTGGTAAATAATCATTAAACTCACTGTTTTAATGGTAGTTAGATACCATTGGCGCAAATGCGGTACAAACATAAGCAAATAAATAAAAAATGTTAAGACGCTTAAGAATGAAAATATCAGTAATGCATTTTTTGTTGAATCTTTCGATTTTAAAATCAAATAAACAAATGAAATTAATCCTCCTAAGCAACAAAGTGATAGTAGCTTGTTGTGAAATTCGTCAAATAAGGTTAAATTGTATTCAATATTATCGATAATATCTCTGTTCATATCCATTTTTATCATAGCAGATACAGAGAAAATGCTATCGAATAAAAAATTATTCAAAGTTAACTGGCTAATAGCTCCAAGAGCAAGAAAAAAAATTGAAAAAGATAGAACTTTAAAATCTTTTCTATAAAATAAAACTAAGAACACTCCTGTGTAAATCAAAGCATCGATTCTAATAATTGGCAAAACGTAAACTAATATATAGAAAATAGCATCTATCTTGTGCTTGTTAGACCTTTGAATCAAAAGAATAAAAGTCAAACTAACAAGCACATCTTCCATTAAAAACGCAGTTACTATCAAAATTAAAAAAGAAATAATGGTTTTAAAAATATTCCCAGAAATTTTATTTGCAAGAACCAACAATAAAAAAACATATAAGGAAAGAAAAGAATACAGATGTATATCTTTATTAACAGTAAAGAAATGTAATATCCAAGAAATAGAAGCTAATAGCCAGCACCATGCAAGATGGTAGCCATCAGTTATGTTGTTACCATCAAAAGAGGATATTCCGTTAACACCAATATTGTATGCAGTTTGAGCATAAAAATACGAGTCGTCTTCCATAAAAAAACCGGGGCTCATAATTATTTGGTTGTATAATACCGCGGTTAGCAATAATGAAGTAATAAAGATTAAGTTGTATTTCATAAGTTATTCAAACAAACTAGAAATAAAAGTAATGGATATTTGGCAGTAGAATAAAACATTTTGTACTGCTTTGATCAGTAAAAGGAAGTGGAATAAACACAATATCGCCGTTATTAAATATTTTACCTCTCATTCCTAAGTTGTGCTTGGGAATGTTTATTTTCCATCGAAACAGAGTTTCTTGTGATACTTTCCTTACTAAATCGGAGTTTAGTAAGGAGAGGAAGTTTTTCTCTATCTCCTCCCCTTGGGGAGGATTAAGGTGGGGTCGTTTTTTTTCTTTTTTCCCAAATATTTAATCCCTGACGGGATAAACAGCTTTATTGCAATCTTGTTATCTACAAATATTCAATCCCTAACGGGATTTTTCCCTATCTCCACACCCCCCTTGGGGAGGACACGGGTGGGGTCGGTTCCCTCATTCCCAAACTCCGATTTGGGAATGTATGTTTCAATCGAAACAGAGTTTCTCGTGATACTTTCCTTACTAAATCGGAGTTTAGTATGGAGAGAAAATATTATACTCGCTACTCATTACTCATATACTCACATCCCCCTTAATTTTAAGGGGGACTTAAGGGGGATCTCCTCCCTCTGGGGAGGATTTAGGCGGGGTTCTCTTTTCTACAAATATTCAATTCCTAAAGGAATTTTTTACAAAGTTCTTATATCTTGATACTCATTACTCACATACCCAAGAAGAACACACCCCTTTAATCCCCTCTCGAGAGGGGAATTTTTTACATCCCACTTATTTATAAGAGAAATCTCCTCCTTCTGGGGAGGATTAAGGCGGGGTTCTCTTTTCTACAAATATTTAATTCCTAAAGGAACTACTGGAGTATCATCTTGTTCAATAAATTCTTTAACCACCTCAGCAGTTCTATCAGTAGTTCGGTCATTAACAACAATAATCCTATCAACAAAATCGTGCATAGTGTCAATTACCATCCCAATCTGCTTTTCTTCGTTGTAAGCCGGCACAACCGCCGCAACAGTTTTTTTGTTTAGCATAAATTTTCTAAGTATATATAACTTCTAATCTTGTTTCTTACAGCACAGCCCTCTAACTCACATTGGAGAAAGCTGGCAAAGTCTATGATATTATTATGTTTATAGAGATATGAATTGATAATTCAATCCCTCTCTTGTTATACTATTTCAAATATAAGGAATAAAACAGATATATTCCAAATAATCTTATGTTTCTAATAACCCCCTTTTTTTCAAAGTTTTTCATCCTTTTTCATCAAATAATTAAAATTAATTCATCCGATTTCATTTATTTTATTTTTCTAATTGAAGGTAACGATTATAAATGTCTTTTACTACTTCTTTGGGATTTTCACTATCTGTACCGGATATTTGAGTAGATATTTTCTCTATGAAATCTTCATATATCTTTATTTGTTCTTGGTTATTGAATGACTCATATTCACCTAATGTGTTGATGTATTTTGTGTTATTTGTAGTAACAGAATTATAATCCTTACTATCTTTATCAACTTCATTTTTTTTATTATTGAATAAAATATTTTTAAAGTTATATCCAAATGCTTTTCTCAAAAATACTAATATTAGTCCCATAGTGGTTATTTGTAAATCACTTTGAAACCGAAGTGTTCCTTTATGCTCTGTCCATATCTTTTCAAAATCATACAATTTTATTAATTTTTTATTAAGCGGTAAAGCGTTATAAATTTCTTTCAATGTCATCTGTGAATCATTTGTTAACTTAGGTTTACTTTTTCTCCCATAAAGATTCATTAACTCTTGACGGCTTTTTATGGCTTTTAGGGCATTTTCACAGCGTTGCAGCAGAGCCTCTAACTCAAAGATAAATAATTTTAGATCCATAAGAATTTCATTATTTTGAAACCCTTTGGTATATAATTTATCTCTAAGCTCCTGAGCAAATGCTTTTCTTTCATTTCTCTTAATAATAAGCTCATGTTTCAAATCCCAAAATAGGAAATTAAATCTTTCTGCCTGTTTTAGTTCAGGGATTACTTCAAAGCAATTATTATATCTTCTGAACCGATCTAAAAGCTTAGACTTATAGTCGGCAATTGTGAATAATTCCATGTCAATAATTGGATGAAAGAAATCAGAAAGTTCAATAAAATTATAATTACTTTTCAAAGCATCAGGATAATTATAATATTGTGAACGAGGCTTAATATGAAGTGTATTATCTATTGGATTACGCATAAATAGAATAACCCTATCAATATCTATTTCATTTGCAGGAGAATATCTTCTATTAATAAGAACCTGCACAATTTTAGAGTAAATGTTATCATACAAGTTTGAATCGACTACTTCCTCAGTTAAGCCTTTGATGTTTTTAAGATAATTTTCAATTATTTTAATATTTCTAATGCTCATCTTTTATCCTTTATTTATCCTAAAAAAGACCATTCATTGCTTTTCTTACACGGTTTAAAGCTTCCTGCTCAGTTACTTTCATATATCCGTCGGTTGTTTGCTCTGAGCTATGAGCAAGAGCAATTTGAACATCTTTCAAGGATACATTTCCGGTTGTGTGTAACAGCGTGGCATAAGTCCGGCGTCCCGTATGGGAGCTAATCAATTCATATTTCTTTGCAGTTTTTTCTATACGCTGTTTACCCTTAAAGCTAACAGTATTTACCTCTGCGTCAAGTTTAGCGGCTTTTGCAAGCTCTTTCAGGTAAGCATTGAACTTTTGGTTAGAAATTGCATTAAGACCATTAGAATACTTCCTTAAAATCGTTTCTAAAGGCTTTATTATGGGTATTAACTGCCTTTTGTCTGTCTTTACGGCATAAATTTCTATGAAACCGGAATCGAAGTTGATATTTGCCGGAGTGAGCTTCTTCAAATCTGAGTAACGAAGTCCGGTAAAACATAAAATTAAAAACAAGTCTCTAACCTTATCATGTTTCTTGCTTTCTTTCAAATCTGCATTTTGGATTTGTAAAAGTTCCTGAATACTTAAAGCAAATGTATCTTTCGATGTGTTTCTTTTTACTCCGTATTCCTTAAGAGCTTTGTTAAAAATCAAATGATTAACTTCAATTTCCTCATTGTCTTTTACCCAATTGAAAAATGTTTGCAGGTTACGAATAACAGTTTCCGCAGTACGGTTTACCTGATTTGCTTCATTGAATAGATAATTTAATAGGCTGTCAGCAAGAACCTTATTTATATCAGAAAATTTGATTTTACTTTCAAGAGTCTTTTCGTATTTACGGACGTGATTAAGGCTCACTTTAATACGCTTTGCAGTTCCAGTTTTAAATTTATTTGTATCTTCCCTGCTCTTCAGAAATAAATCAAAATAATCTGTAATATAAGAACTCTTTCCGTCCTTTGTTTTGCCTTCTTTAGCTGGATTTCTGAATTCTTCTACTCTATCTAAAATCTCGCTTTTAGCAGGTAATCTACCCGAAAGAAATTTCTCTATCCAAAAATCATTTATCTTATCTGACAGATTAGATAAGTAAGCATTCATTACAACACTTGAAGGATGTTTGATACTTACTCTTTGGGTTTTCTTATTCCACTGCTTAGGATGAATCTTTAAACCGGATGAGGCACGACAGCGGATACCATTGAAATTGACATCTATCATCAAAGATGTGTCTTTCTTTGCTTTAGGATAATTCAGATAATACTTTATTGGCATCTGTATCAAACATTATATAACATTTTCTTACAAATATAATCAAAATCTAATTAACTGACAAAACAACTGACAGATTAACTGACAGATTAACTGACACTTTTTTTATTTAAAGCTGCATATAAGATAGAATATTAACATTCTAACTACTTTATTTTCTTATATATATAATGTATAACAATTGATAGTTATTTGTAAAAGGTTCAAGTCCCCCTCTCCGCACTCCTTAAAACACATAAAGCCTTTTGCATCAATAAGTCGCAAAAGGCTTTTTTAGTGGTATTAACGGGTTATTGTATGATAGTGTTTATTTTTTGAGGCTGGAAGCAGGGGTTGAGGTTGAGAGTCAATTAATAATTAAGAATTAAGCAGCATTATGTAGTTATCTCGTATGCGTTTTACCTGCATTTTTCGCAGGATAATATAATTTTCTTTAAACTATTGGGAGATGTATCATGAAGTTCATGTTTGTTTTACTCTTTATGATGATATTTATTGTCATGCTGCAAACAAGAATGCAAAGCTTATACAGCATGAATCCTAATCTTATATAATCAATATGTTTAATTATTTAACAGGTGATATTTTGGGAAATATTTAATGAAAAGAGTAATATCAGCAGCAGAGAAATAGCTCTGCTTACCAGAAAATCGCATGAACAGGTTTTAAAAGACTGTGAAAACCTCAACATAACATACAGTAAAATGGGATACCCGAAAATTTCATCAATGATATATTATGAAGATGACAATACGAACACGCCATTACATGAGTATGTATTGACAAAATTGCAGTATTTTGATTTGATGACAGGTTATGATCCTAAGCTGTTTGTAGAAATACTTTTTAGAATTCAAGAGCTTGAAAATCAACAGCAAGCACATCAAATTTTCGACGGATTTCGTGAATTGGTAAAATACTATGGCAAAGTCACAAACGACACTGTTACTAAAGTCTTAAGCCAACATTGCACTCCTCAAGAAAGATCAAGCATCGTGAATGCAGCTAAAATTATTTTGGAAGAGGAGAACGAAAAGGAAAAATTAATGAGCAATTAGGCACGGTTCATTTTCTAACCAAAATAAATATTACTATGCCGGAAATGTAAGAAAGAATAAAACTATCAAATGGGCAGTACTATCTTTAAATACGTTTCCGGCTGGCTTTACTAGGTTCTAAACAATATCTCTCAATACCATTTAAACTATGTTTTATTGGACTATCAAAAACTGTTAGATTAATATTTTGTCGTGTAAACTTTTAATCCCAAGAAAAAAATTATTGAAGACCGTCATTGCAGGAAATCTACCATAATCATAAGACAGTTTCCGGCAACTCAATGGCATCAAATGAAAGAAGTACCGACGTTGGCAGGTACAATATTTGGCAGGATTGTTCACACTGCACAGAGATTAAACTGAGATGAAGATCTATGAAAATGAAACAAAGTTTGGCTGCAAGAGTATTATTTTTTAATTAGGCTACAAGAGATTTTTTTATTAACTTAGAAAGAGAATAAAGGTTGAAACAACTGGTACACTTTCACCGAAACGGGCGGTACACTTTAAGCGGAATGGAAAGTTTCGGCGACTTCTATGTTTCATATCATAAATTAAGGGTTTTAATTTATAAGTATAAGTATCAGTATTAGTATCATCTTGTATTGCTTTTTGTGATGTTTAACAACCGTAAGATGTTATGGCACGTAGGAAAACTAATAGTACGAAAGAGCCTCTGGAAAAACAGCTTTGGAAGTCCGCAGATAAACTCCGTAAGAATATCGACGCAGCCGAATACAAGCACGTTGTGCTCGGTCTCATTTTTCTGAAATACATTTCCGATGCCTTCGAGGAACATTTTGAAAAGCTCCGTTCTAATGAAGGCGAGTATGAATTTGCCGACCCTGAGGACATTGAAGAGTACAAAGCCGTAAACGTTTTCTTTGTGCCTCCCGCTGCCCGCTGGCGCTTTCTGCAAAGCAATGCCAAACAGCCTACCATTGGCAAAACTGTTGATGAATCCATGGACGCTATCGAAAGGGAAAACCCATCTCTGAAAGGTGTACTTCCCAAAGTATATGCCCGCCAGAACCTTGATCCCACGAGTCTGGGCGAGCTAATAGATCTTATCGGTAATATTGCCCTTGGGGATGCTAAAGCCCGGAGCGCCGACATGCTCGGCCATGTCTTTGAATATTTCCTTGGGGAGTTCGCATTTGCCGAAGGAAAGAAGGGCGGTCAGTTCTATACTCCACGCAGCGTCGTCGAGCTATTGGTTGAAATGTTAGAGCCCTACAAAGGACGTGTTTTTGATCCCTGCTGTGGTTCAGGAGGTATGTTTGTACAGTCAGAAAAGTTCGTGCTCGAGCATCAGGGAAAGGTTAACGACATTTCCATTTACGGACAGGAAAGCAACCAGACTACTTGGCGACTCTGCAAAATGAACCTTGCCATCCGTGGTTTAGATAGTTCTCAGGTGAAATGGAACAACGAAGGCTCTTTCCTGAACGATGCCCACAAGGATTTAAAATGCGATTTCATTATTGCAAATCCACCCTTCAACGTAAGCGACTGGAGCGGCGATATGCTTCGTAAGGACGGACGCTGGCAGTTTGGTGTGCCTCCCACGGGAAATGCCAACTATGCTTGGATACAGCACTTTATTTACCACTTATCACCCAGCGGACAGGCAGGCTTTGTACTTGCAAAAGGCTCATTAACGTCTAAAACCTCAGGTGAAGGCGATATAAGAAAAGCCCTGATTGATGAAGGTCTGGTGGACTGCATTGTCAATCTGCCTGCTAAGCTTTTTCTGAATACACAGATTCCTGCTTCGCTTTGGTTTATGAGCAGGAACAGGGCAAACGGAAAGTTCCGTGACCGCAGGCAGGAAATCCTTTTCATTGATGCAAGGAACATGGGCCACCTGATAAACCGGAGAACTCGTGAGCTTTCAAGTGAGGACATCAAGAAAATAGCTGACACATACCACAACTGGCGTAATGCCCCCCAACCCCCTAAAGGGGGAGTTAAAAAGCCATCTGTTTTAAAGTCTGCTAATCCTAGGCTATATGCAGAGTTGAGTGTTAGGGCAAAACAAATGAGGGTAAATCCAACAAATGCAGAAAATATGTTATGGAATAAGCTGAATAATAAGCAACTTGGTGTGAAATTCAGACAGCAGCATATTGTAAATAAATTTATTGTAGATTTTTGTTCAATTGAAAAAGCTTTAATTATAGAAGTTGATGGAGAAATTCACGAAAAACAAAAAGAAGCAGATGAACAACGAACAAAAATATTAGAAAATGAAGGCTATACAATTATTAGATTTACCAATGAAGAAGTTTTAAATAGTCTTGATTCTGTTCTCTCAAAAATTAAAAATGCAGCCTCCCAGCCTCCTAAAGGAGGAGAAAATCAAAAGTCCCCTTTAGGGGATTTAGGGGCTTACGAAGATGTAAAGGGATTCTGCAAGGCAGCTTCAATTGAACGAGTCCGGGAGCTTGACTACGTTCTTACGCCGGGGCGCTACGTAGGTTTAGCCGAGGAAGAAGATGATTTCGATTTCAAAGAGCGCTTCACAGCCCTGAAAGCAGAATTTGAAGAACAGCTAAAAGAGGAAGCCCTGCTGAATGAACGTATTAAAGAAAACTTAGAAAAGATAAGAATATGACCAAAAGTGAAGCATTAGTCAATATGCTTATGCACACTGATTATTTCAGTCCTGAAAAGCCGAGAATCAGAGTGTTTGACGACAGAATGGAGCTGCGAAATCCCGGCAGCCTGCCTAAAAGCGTTGAAGAACTAAAAGCAAGCGACCTTTCCATTCCCCGCAACCCTATCCTTGCTAAAATCTTCCGTGCTGTAAGACTTGCCGAGAATGCAGGATACGGCTTCGATAAAATGATAAACGGTTGGAAATCTTATTATAATTCCGAACCGGAATTTGAAACTGATACGACTTCTACTGTAGTAACTTTACGTTTTGACACTGCCGGGACTAAGACGGGACTAAGAAGAAACCAGGATGAAAGCAGTATTCATAAGGGTTCAGAGCAGCTTAGTCCCAAATCGGCACCAAGCTCGCACCAAGCTGGCACCAAGTCGGCACTAAGCTGGAATGAAGCGGCAGAAATAATCAAATTCTGCTTAGAGCCTAAGCCGATTACGGATATTATGGATATATTCAATTGGTCGAATAGAACAAAATTCAGGAATAAATATATTAAGCCCTTAATTGAGAGGAATTTGATTGAAATGACACTGCCGGAAAAACCGACAAGCGGAAACCAGAAATACTTCACAACAGAAAAAGGAAGGGAGGCGCTTGAGGATTATGAGTGAGTGGAAAGCAGCAAAAGGCTTGAACAGGATTAAGGGATTACGGGATGGGCACGATAAGAAGAAATCGTGTAAACATAAACAGTATTGAACAGGATTACCCGATTACAGGATAGACAGGAAATAAAGAAATCGTGTAATCATAAAACAGTCTTGAACAGGATTAACAGATTACAGGATA
>CAZOBD010000105.1:9567-13786 GCA_964577665.1 uncultured Hyphomicrobiales bacterium | reverse complement strand
TACCCCGCCATGAAATAAAGAAAGCCCTCCGGCATAAACCGGAGGGCTTTTTGTTTGTGCGGGAAGCTATCATTTTCAGCCTTTTTGGGTTCTTCTGTGTTTCACGCATTTTTTGTATAACCGGAATCTTACGTTAGGAGAACACACCCCTTAATCCCCTCTTGGGGAGGGGAAATTCTCCCTCCCTTACTTGTAAGGGAGGTTTGGGGAGGGATCAAAAATAAACAGATGATAAAAAGGGATAAATGCGTATCTTGGAATATTTACGGGTAATAGAAAAAATATAATTTTTATTTTTAATATAAATTACTTATATTAAAAGTTTGTATTAGTTTTGGTATTCATTCTTAGAATGAATTTTATATATAAGACAATTTATTTTTATTAAATCGTTGAAATAAAATTGTTATATTTAATTTAGAGTACCGTTGTCATTGAGTACTTTCTATTCATTAATTATAGTTTTTTTACATATTATATTTTTTATGTAAAATATTTATTACCGCATAGTAATATGCTCATTTATCCATATAAGTAAGATGAGGAATAAAAAAGATGTTTGAACCTTTACCGGAAAAGCTGTCCTATCCTGAACTGGAAAAGAAGGTATTGGATTTCTGGGATGATAAAAATATTTTCGAAAAAACTCTCGAAAAAAGAAAGGGTTGTGAATACTACAGTTTTTACGAAGGTCCCCCCACGGTAAACGGCAAACCCGGCATTCACCACATGATGGCTCGTACAATTAAAGATACGGTCTGCCGCTATAAGTCGCTTACGGGTTTCTATGTACGCCGGCAGGCAGGATGGGATACTCACGGACTGCCTGTTGAAATTGCCATGCAGAAAGTGCTGGGACTTAAGGACAAAAAGGATGTAGAAGAATACGGCATTGATAAGTTCAACGCAAAGTGCAAGGAATTTGTTTATAAGAATATTGATATGGACCTTGGCTGGCGTTATCTGACACGCCGTATGGGTTATTGGCTGGATTTGGATGCCGCCTATATCACCTGTACAAATAATTATGTGGAATCTGTCTGGTGGGCGCTTAAGCAATATTTTGATAAAGGGCTAATCTATAAAGGATTTAAAGTAGTACCTCAGTCCCCGACAATTGAAACACCTTTAAGTTCACACGAGCTTTCTTTAGGATACAAAGAAGTGCGCGACCCTAACTGCTATATTAAAGTAAAAATAAAATCCTCTCCGATAGAAGAAATAACAGGAAAAGAAATAGTAGTCTGGACAACTACCCCCTGGACGCTTTTTGCTAATACAGCACTTGCTGCGGGAGAAGACATAGATTATGTTTATGTGAAAAACACCCGTGAAGTTAAGAAACAAAAAAAAGAGCTTTTTCTGGTTTTAGCGAAATCACGTCTTGAAGTTCTTGACGGAAATTATGAAATATTGAAAGAGTTTAAAGGCAGAGAACTGGTCGGAACAAAGTACGAGCAGATACTTCCTTATGCAAAAATTGATACTGAAAAATATCCAAATGCTCTTACCGTGCACCCGGGGGATTTTGTTTCTACCGAGGACGGTTCGGGTATTGTTCATCTTGCTCCTGCTTTTGGCGTGGACGACTATGAAATGTCAAAAAGGTTCAACCTGCCTTTTTTGCAGCCCGTAGCTCCTAATGGTCATTTTACTGAGGAACTCGGAGAATTTGCAGGCAGAGCCATTAAGCATTTTACTTATGACGACCATGAAGAAGAAGGTTCTGACAAGGACATTATCATCAGATTAAAAGAACTGGGGAAAATATACCGCAGTTCGATGGATTATGTTCACTCTTATCCGCACTGCTGGAGAACACATAACCCTATTATGTATTATGCACGAGAGTCATGGTTCATCAAATCGCCCGAATACAAAGATGAAATGATAAGACTTAACAAAGAAATAAACTGGCAGCCGCCTGAGATAGGCGAAGGCAGGTTTGGCAACTGGCTCGAAGAGGTAAAAGAATGGTCGCTTTCCCGCGACAGATTCTGGGGCACCCCCATACCAATTTGGGTATCCGAAGACGGGGGTGATTCTTTTGCCATTGGCTCTATCGAAGAACTGAAAGAAGGTATTTACGTTTATGACGACGGGAAAAAAGTTCCCGTAAAAGAAGGAGATTTTGAGATAGACCTGCATAAACCTTTTGTTGACCACATAATTTTTGAAAAAAACGGAAAAGTTTACAAAAGAATACCCGAAGTGGTTGATGTGTGGTTCGATTCCGGTGCGATGCCTTTTGCGCAGATGCATTATCCTTTCGAAAACAAGGAGCTTTTTGAAAAGCAGTTTCCCGGCGACTTTATCGCCGAAGGAGTTGACCAGACGCGGGGCTGGTTCTACACTCTCCATAACATTGCCGCGGCGCTTTTCGGCAAACCGGCTTATAAAAATATTGTTGTAAACGAGCTGATACTTGACAAACAAGGCAAAAAGATGTCAAAGTCATTGGGCAATACGGTTGACCCGTTTGAAATGATGGAGAAATACGGAGCTGATGCGGTGCGCTGGTATCTTTTTGTAAATAGTCCGCCGTGGAAACCTACTTCCTTTAATGAGGAAGATATTGCAAAAACCGTTATCTCGGACTTTTTCCGTTCCATAACGAACACTTATGCTTTTTTTGCCCTATATGCCAATATTGATAATTATTCGGGCAATGAAGATGAAATACCGGTTGGAAACAGACCGGAAATAGACCGATGGATAATTTCGAGAGTGAATACCCTTTTGAAAGAATACCGCCGAGGCATGGACGATTATGATTTGACCCGTGCTCACAGGCTTGTGCAGGATTTTGCAATAAATGAACTCTCTAACTGGTATATACGCCGCAACCGCAGACGCTTCTGGAAGGGAGAAAATGACAGTGACAAACTTTCAGCTTATCAGACACTTCGCTCTGTAATGATGAAGATACTGATGATGTCCGCCTCGCTTGCTCCGTTTCTTAGTGAAGATCTTTATCAAAGGCTTAGGACGGAAAAAGATGAAATTTCCGTACATCTGAATGATATGCCCCTATCAGATGAAAGCTTGATTGACGAAGACCTTGAACGCCGTATGGCTGCTGCTCAGACTATAGTTTTTCTGGCGCGTTCTCTTAGGGAAAAATCCAAAATAAGAGTACGCCAGCCGCTGAGCAGAATACTTGTCCCTGTGGACTCAGCCGAGGATAGGCGCAATCTGCAAAAAGTAGAAAATATAATAAAAGAAGAGATTAACGTAAAAGCAATCGAGTATATAAGCGGAGAAACCGAGATAGTAAAAAGAAGCGCCAAACCCGATTTTAAAGTAATCGGAAAAAAATTCGGCAAACTTACACAAAAAGTAGCCGCCGGTATAAAAGAATTTGGTGAAAAGCAGGTGAAAACATTAGAAAAAGGCGGGACTATTACACTCGATTTGAATGGTGAAAAAGCTGAAATCCTGCTTGAAGATATCGAAATAGTCAGCGAAGATATTGAAGGATGGCTTGTTGCTTCTGATGAGAATATTACTGTTGCTCTTGACACTCAGCTCAACGACGAGTTGATTAATGAAGGGCTCGCACGTGAATTTGTTAACAGGATACAGAATCTCAGGAAACAGTCCGGCTTTGAAGTAACGGACCGTATTGAGATAAAATACAATGCAGGTGAAACCATACGCAAAGCAGTACAGGCGGAGAAAGATTACATTATGAATGAAACTCTGGCTGAAAATATTGAATTTTCAGAAGAGAAACTTAATGAAAAAATTGATATTGAAGAAGAAGATGTATTTGTAGAACTGAAAATATCTTAATCCAAATAATATTATACAGTCATATTCAATATATATTTTCAGTTTTTTTCATTAGTTTACAAATATTTCTTGTATTTGTGAAAATATGATTATATATTTATTGTAATATATTCATAAAACTCTTTTTGAAAAGTAAATGATAAAAAAATAATAAAAACCTTGGAAGGAATGATAATGCCAAGAAAGAAAAAATCAGAAACAGAAGAAACCAAAGACACTAAAAAGTCAGGTTCAAAGACCGACGAAAAGGTTCCCGCTGCGAAATCAGAAACTGCTGCAAAGCCTGCACCGGCTAAAAAGAAAACTGCCGCAAGCAAAGCAGGAAGCAAGACTACTGCAAAGAAAACTGCCGCAAGCAAAGCAGGAAGCAAGACTACTGCAAAGAAAACTGCCGCAAGCAAAGCAGGAAGCAAGACTACTGCAA
>CAZOBD010000105.1:5681-9467 GCA_964577665.1 uncultured Hyphomicrobiales bacterium | reverse complement strand
AAGACTACTGCAAAGAAAACTGCCGCAAGCAAAGCAGGAAGCAAGACTACTGCAAAGAAATCCGAGACAGCTTCTTCAGAAAAGAAAGAAACACCGAAAAAGACAGCTAAGACCAAAGCCGGCACTGCTAAAGAACCTGCCGCTAAAAGCAATACTTCAAAGAAAACAACTGCAAAAAAATCATCCTCTGCAGAAAAAGGGGAAGCAGCCAAAGAGACAAAGACTACGGCTGCTAAGAGGACAGCACCTAAAAAGTCAACCACTAAAAAAACACCTGCTGCTAAAAAAACGGCGGAAGCTAAAACCGAAGCAAAAAAAGCTCCCGAGAAACCTGAAAATATTGAGTATTCAGAAGAAAATCCGGCTCCGATGTCAAATATTCGCTATCCGGATGATGATTTGGAAATTTTCAAAAAGCGCATACACGAAGCACGAGACGAGGCTGTGGAAGAACTCCAGATGCTTAAGGAAAGACTTGACGACCTTACAAGCTACGATATGGCTGAAGAAAGCATGATATACTCAATGCACATGGCAGAGCAGGGTTCGGAAGCGCTCGAAAAAGAAAAAACGTATGCACAGATTCAGAGGATAAACGAATACATCAGAAAGCTCGATGAAGCCTTACAGCGCATTGATAACAAGACATACGGTATCTGCCGCGTGTGCGGATGTTTGATTGCCAAGGAAAGGCTTCTTGCAGTTCCGGTTACAACTCTTTCTGCGTCTTACAAGATACATAAGAGATGCCCTGAAGACGGTATAGACAGAATAGAACCTCTGAGAAGCATGTAATTTTCGATTGGGCAGTCTTAAAAATACAAAACATGTCATTATATGTCCGGCAGCCGAGAGTGAGGTATCTGATTCTTTGTTGCTGCTCAGTATCCAATTGAAAAAAAACGAACAAATTTAATATATATGAAAAAGCCGATTAGCAATACCTTTTTTTTTCTGTTTGCATTATTTTTTGTTTTAGCTGACCAGGCAGCAAAACTCATCGTGAAGGGAGTTGATTTCTTAGGAATACACATTGAAGGCATGAAACTCGGAGAGAGTTTTGAAGTTCTGGGAAGTTTCCTTCAGATTACATATATTGAAAATGAAGGAATGGCTTTTGGGATAAGTTTCGGAGCCGGGAAAATATTTTTAAGTTTGTTTTCCATTTTTGCAAGCATATTCCTTGTTGTTTTTTTGGCAAAATTAAAGAACCGTAACAATTTTGTAAGGCTCGGCATCTCATTTATTCTTGCCGGAGCCGCGGGAAATTTAATCGACAGGGTTTTTTACGGTGTAATATTCGGCGAAAAGCCTCTTTTTTATGGCAGAGTGGTCGATTTCTTGCAGGTAGATATTCCTGATATAAGCATTATGGGTATAAACTACACTCACTGGCCTATTTTCAATGTTGCTGATATGTGCGTAACCGTCGGAGTAATAATATTGCTGGTGTTCCACAATAAAATTCCTACATTTTCGGAAGTATTCAGAAAAAAGGATATTGGAACTGTGGAAAATTCCGAAGCTGAACAGAGAATTACGAACGATGAACCAAAAGTATGAAAATGACCGTGATTTAAGTAATTATCCCGATTACATCGAGAAGATATATGAATTTTTAGTTCCTTCAGGTCAGCTCCCCGAAAGACTTGATTCCTATATTACAAGAAACATAAAATACGGCTCACGCACAAAAGTCAGAAAAGCAATAGATTCGGGCAGCGTAACCGTAAACGGAGTAAACTGCAAAGCCGGGCAGAAGATAAAACCCGGAGACAGTATTATCTGCAAAATTATGAAACCGCCCCCGATAGAACTCATCCCGGAAAACATCCCCCTCGATATTCTATTTGAAGATGAGTATCTCATGGTTGTAAATAAGCCTCCGGGTATGGCATCCCACCCCGGATTCGGCAACCGCCGGGGCACTTTGGTAAATGCTGTTTTGTGGCATCTGGGACAAAGAGAAGCATTATCCGTTGACGATATAGAAGAAGACGAAACTGATGATGATGAATCAGAAACAAAAACCGAAGGTGAAATATTTGCAGGGGAGGATGTAAGGCCCGGCTTGGTACACCGCCTCGATAAAGACACTTCAGGAATACTTGTCATTTCTAAAGAATCATTTATTCAGACAGAACTGCAGAAGCAGTTTCGCGAAAGAACGACTGAACGTTTTTATTATGCACTTGTCTGGGGCATTCCGGAAAAGGATAAAGGCACCATTGAAGGCGATATAGGACGTTCCCGGCGGGACAGAAAGCTGTTTGCCGTAGTGAAAAAGGACGGAAAGCCTTCTTTGACCGAATATGAAGTGCTGGAAAAGCATGAGCATACAAGCCTTTTGAAAATTAAGCTTCAGACAGGAAGAACACACCAGATAAGGGTGCATACATCATACATCAATCATCCCATTTTCGGCGATCCCACTTACGGCGGGCGGTCTATTCTTCGGGGCGGGCAGAATCCTTTTTACAAAAGCAAAATTCAAAAATGCCTTAAAACAGCAGGCAGGCAGATGCTTCATGCGAAAACTCTTGCCTTTACTCACCCTGCTGCAAAAAAAAGGCTTTCATTTGAATCTCCCCTGCCGGATGACTTTGCCGAAGTTCTGAATATTTTAAGAACAGGCGTTTCCTAATATGGCAGAATATCATTATATTTGTTATTAGAAAAAATACTTAAATAAGATAACATAATAAATTGATAAATATGGCTGAAAACGACATTTCATCTCAGGAAAAAATAAACCTGCTCGTCAGAGATAACAAGAACTTAAAATCAGAGATAAACGGACTTCGATCTCAGATTGACCGGCTTCAGAGCCGTACAAAAGACCTACAGGACAGCAATAAAAGCCTTCATGAGCAGGTGCAGAAACTTTCCAAAACAAAGGACGACCTTGAAGAGCTTCAAAGACAGAAAGACGACCTTTTTTCATTGATAATACATGATATTAAAAATCCTGCAGCAATCATTCAGGGACTTGTCGATCTTCTGAAATCATACAACTACAATGCCGTAGATCAGCAGGATATTATAAAAGACATTGCAGAAACTACTACGAGAATTGTAAATCTTTCCAAAGAAGTGTCCCGCGTTATGGCGCTGGAAGGCACATCTTTGAATCTTGAAATGGAAGAAGCCGATATTAACGAAATAATAAATGATGTGTTCAGAGTGAACCAGATTTCGGCAAATAAGAAAATGATTGACCTTATGAAAAAACTCGGTGAAGATATACCTCAGGCAGTTATGGACGCCCAGAAGGTTTCCGAAATATTAGATAATATGCTCTCCAATGCGATAAAATTTACCCCTAAGGGAGGAAAAGTGCTCGTATCAAGTTCTTTTAAGGACGATTATGTGGTGGTGGACGTAAAAGATAACGGCTTGGGACTTTCCGAAGACGACCTGAGAAAAGCTTTTAAAAAAGGCACCCGCCTATCCTCGCAGCCGACCGGGGGTGAATCATCAACGGGGCTGGGGCTTTGGATAATAAAAAAACTGGTGGAAGCTCACAAAGGCAGAGTGTGGGTAAAAAGCGCTCTAGGCAAAGGCTCTACTTTTTCTTTCTCAATTCCGCTTAAGCAAACAGGATGATTCCACTCCCCCATTCAATAAATTTCCTTTTTTTCCGTGATTAATAAATATTCAATATTTTTACTTGTTGCACTTTTTTTAGGATAAATATGAGAAAAATCTACTTATTTTCTGCTGCATTTTATCATGAAGAAGGCATCTTTTTTTTGCTTTTAAAGCTGCGATTCTGTATATTTGCAT
>CAZOBD010000105.1:0-5581 GCA_964577665.1 uncultured Hyphomicrobiales bacterium | reverse complement strand
TTTTTAGGAAGCGGCGCTCTGTTCTTTGACATTGTAAATAAATACCGTTTCAAAAGAGTACGACTCGGAGATATCAACAAAGAATTAATTCTGATTTATAAAGTTGTTCAAAACGATATAAATAAGCTCCTTAAGTTTCTTGAAAGATATAAAAGCGAGTATTTGGTGTTAGACATAAAAGACAGAAAAAAATATTTTTATGAAATGAGAAGCAGTTTTAATCTGAGCAGATTCAATATTGACTATGAAAACTATTCGGATAACTGGATTTCCAGAGCATCGCAGCTCATGTTCCTTAATAAAACCTGTTTCAACGGTCTTTTCCGGTTTAATCAAAAAGGAGCTTTCAACAGCCCCTACGGTAGTTACAAAAAACCGGCAATATATGATGAAAATAATCTTTTAGCCGTAAGCAGAATACTTGAAAATGTAGAAATTGTCAACAAAGATTTTGTGAAAACTGTCGAACCTGCAGGACCGAATACCTTTATTTATTTCGATCCTCCCTACAAGCCCATAAGTAAAACGTCGAGCTTTACTTCTTACTCTAAAGACGGATTCGGAGATAATGATCAGCTCAGACTTGCAGAAATTCTTGAAGATATTGATAAAAGCGGCGCCAAATTTATGCTCAGTAACTCAGAGCCAAAAAACACTGAACCGGAAAATAACTTTTTTGAACAACTGTACGGAAAATTTAACATTGAAAACGTATATGCTCCCAGAATGATTAACTGCAAAGGAAATCTCCGGGGTATGATAAAGGAAATAGTAGTAACAAATTATAAATTGGATATAAATTAAACTATTTGAAACTTCTAAAACTTTTTTTTTCATTGCGAACTTGGTTCGGAATCTCACGTACGAGAATTCCATTGTCTGAGATACTGAAACAATTTCAGCATGACAATCTTTCTTTTTTTTAGAAGTTTTTCATTAAAAAAAAATTAGAATTTTATTTACAATCATAGAAAAAAACAAAATGGCAGAAGAATTAGAAAACATGGAGTCGCTTGCAAGGAGCGACGCAAATTACAGCGAAGAGAGCATTAAAATTTTAGAAGGGCTCGAAGCAGTCCGCAAGCGCCCGGCTATGTACGTCGGCGACGTAGGCGACCGCGGTCTGCATCATCTTGTAAATGAAGTGGTGGATAACTCTATTGACGAAACTCTTGCTGGATACTGCGATGAGATAAAGGTAAAAATTCATTTCGACGGTTCGGTATCCGTGGAAGACAATGGACGAGGAATCCCGACGGGACCGCATCCCGAGAAGAAAATTTCAACTCTCGAGCTAGTTATGTGTACGCTTCACGCAGGCGGCAAATTCGACAAAAGCGGCTATAAGGTCTCGGGCGGTCTGCACGGCGTGGGCGTTTCCTGCGTGAATGCTCTTTCGGAAAAAAATATCGTTACGGTTCACCGCGACGGCAAGATATATCGGCAGGAATATGCCGACGGTATCCCTGTCAATGCAGTGGAAGTTATCGGAGAGACGAAAAAAACCGGTACGATTGTTCATTTTAGACCCGATCCGAAAATTTTTAAGGTTACTCGCTTCCGCTACAAAAAAATCGGGGAGCGCCTGCGCGAGCTTGCTTTTCTTAATCCTCAGGTTACGATAAAACTAAAAGACGAACGCGAGGAAGGCAGAGAAGAAACATTTAAATACAAAGGCGGTCTTGCCGATTTTGTGAAGTATATAGACTCAATGGTACAGCCTTTGATAAAACCGATTTTCATAACCGGCAGCAGCAACGGCGAGGACAATATGGAAACCCAGGTGGACATCTGTTTTGAGTATAACAATAGCTACAACGAAAATCTGCTTTCTTATGTAAACAATATCAATACTATTGAGGGCGGCACCCACGTAACGGGTTTTCGCTCTGCTCTGACCAGAACTTTGAATGCTTATGCCACCAACAACCTTAAAAACGGCAAGATACAGTTGACGGGAGAAGATTTCCGCGAAGGGCTCACTGCCGTAATATCCGTGAAAGTGCCCGAGCCGCAGTTTGAGGGACAGACCAAAACAAAGCTCGGAAACGGCGAGGTGGAAGGCATTGTCCGAACAATCATGAACGAAAAGCTGGCATATTTTCTCGAGCAGAACCCTGCATCGGCTAAGAAAATAATCGAAAAGGCTACAACTGCCGCAGAAGCCCGCATGGCTGCCAAAAAATCACGCGAGATGGTCCGCCGTAAAAATGCTTTGGAGACATCTTCACTGCCGGGCAAACTTGCTGACTGCTCGCTGAGAACACCTGAAGACACGGAAATATATATCGTCGAGGGCGACTCTGCAGGAGGCTCTGCCAAGCAGGGCAGAGACAGGCGCTTTCAGGCAATTCTTCCTTTGAAAGGCAAGATTTTAAACGTACAAAAGGCACGTATGGCTAAGATATTGGAAAATGAAGAAATAAGGGCGATTTTCACTGCCATAGGCGCCGGCTTCGACGAAGACTTTGACCCCGAAAAAGCCCGGTACGGAAAAATTATCTTGATGGCTGATGCCGATATTGACGGCTCGCATATCCGTACGCTGCTTCTTACTCTCTTTTTTATTTATATGAAAGAGCTGATTAATCAGGGAAAACTTTATATTGCCCAGCCGCCTCTTTACAAGATAAAACGCGGCAAACAAGAATATTATGCTTATAACGAAGATGAGCGCGTTCAGATCATACGCAGAATACAGAAAGACTTAGCAAATAAAAAAGGGATTGAAATAGAGATTGATATATTAGAAAATCCGGAAAAACTCAGCGGAATATCTATTTCTCGATTTAAGGGACTCGGCGAGATGAATCCCGACCAGCTCTGGGAAACAACGATGAATCCCGAAACGCGGACGCTTTTGCAGGTTACAATAGACAGCGCCGCTCAGGCAGCCACTATTTTTGAAACGCTGATGGGTGATAAGGTAGAACCGAGGCGCGCTTTCATAGAAGCAAATGCGAAATACGTTAAGAATCTCGATGTTTAGTTTCTTTTAATCAAAGTAGGGATAAAAAAGAAAATTTATTCTTGGAATTGAGAAAAAGTTTGTCAACTCGATAGATTCCGAAATAAGTTCGCCCGGATTTTTCGGATCGGGATAATAGTATGCCGACTCGCTCCTCCCGAAGGGAAAGCCAAGTCTCCATTCGGGAGATACCGTCAGCACACCGAAATTAAAGTCGATATTTATTACAAACCCAACCCCGGCGTTTAATCCTATCTTCGATTCGCTTGAAAGCTCGGGGTCGGCTCCGGGGGAGGGAAACGTGTTTATCTGATTGAAAAAAAATGTAATTCCAACAGTGCCGTAAAAATTTATTCTCGAATGCGGATTTGCAATCCAGTGGGTTGTTAAATCCAGTTGCTCGTGAATATGAGGCTCCAGAAGATCGGGATACGGATCCGTTACTTTGGTGTTTTTTGAATAGATGTAAGCAGCTTCAAAGCATAGATAATCAAAAATATACCAGCTTGCAGCAGCCCCGTAGGCAAGAATACCTTCGTAGGAGTCGTCCTTGTCACCAGCATCAAGATACTTTGTTTCGACAATGGTATTAAAACCTACCATTGGTCCAATACCTATGAATTTTCTGAAAGGATCAACATATTCTTCGTCGCCTTCATAGAAATATTCATCATCTTCCTGAGCTGAAGCCGTTTCGAAAGGAGCAGCAAACAAAAATACGAACACGAGGGCAAGGCTAAGTTTGAAAAAAGTTTCAGCGGTTTTGCTAGTCATGTCAATTACCTCATTTATTGAAATTGATTTTATTTCGGCTATTTTTTCTGCTGTGTATTTCAGGAAAGCAGGTTCATTTCTTTTCCCACGTTTAGGCACTGGCGCCATAAAGGGAGAGTCCGTTTCGAGCATTATTCTGTCTAAGGGCGTTTTTTGAACGACCTCCGCCAGTTTTGATTTTTTAAAAGTAATATTCCCCGTAAATGATATATGAAAACCCATGTCGAGAGCTTTTTTTAAAACGGTTTCATCAGACGAAAAACAATGTAATACGCCGCTGAGATTACTGTCCTGTTCTTCTTCGATAATTTTCAATAGATCCTCGTCGCTCTCCCTATTATGGACTATTACGGGTAAGTTAAGCTTTTTTGCCAAACGAAGCTGGCTGCGAAAAGCTTTCTGCTGTACATCTTTGGGGGTGAAATCATAGTAATAGTCAAGTCCGATTTCACCGATGGCAGCAACTTTTTTATCTTTTGCATTATTTTCAATTATTTGAAGGCTCTCATCAGTGGCAGTGCCGGCATTGTGAGGATGTATGCCCATGCCGCAGAAAATCCGCTCGTCCTTTTCTGCTGTTTTTAGTACTCTGTCAAAATCTTTAGGTTCAATTGCCGGTATTATTATTTTTTTTATACCGGATCTAAAAGCTCTTTGGAGCATTTCTTCCCGGTCTTCATCAAATTCCTCGCGGTCTATATGTGCGTGGGTGTCAATCATGCTGTTAGTTCATCAAGTTTTTCGATTACTTCTTCCACATGTCCGGCAACTTTGACTTTAGGATAAATATAGCGGATTATACCTTTATCGTCAATAATAAAAGTGCTGCGCTGGGTGCCCATATACGTTTTACCGTACATTTTCTTTTCTTTCCATGTGTCATAAGCCTGTATAATATTAGTGTCCGGATCACTTACAAGTGTGAAGTTTAGATCATGTTTCTTCTTGAAATTGTTGTGGGATTTTACGGAATCTTTGCTGACGCCTATTACTTCGGCGCCTTTTTTTGCTATGCTTTCCATATTATCACGAAAGGCACAGGCTTCTTTGGTGCAGCCTGAAGTATTGTCTTTCGGATAGAAATAAAGCACTACCCATTTTCCTTTGAAATCAGATAAAGTTACGCTGCCTCCGCCGTCGGTTTCAGCAGTAAAATCGGGGGCTTTTTGTCCTTCTTCGAGCGGCATGTATTTGCTCCTTTGAATTTATATTAATTTTAAAATCAATATTGTGTTAAATAATTTTATTTACTTGACTATTGTTTCATCTGTTTATTTTAAGCCCCACCCTAACCCTCTCCAAAGGGAGAATATTCATAATTATTCACCCTCCCCAAAGAAAGGGAACTACATTCTTAATCTCCCTCCCCTTGGGGAGGGCCGGGGTGGTGTCTCTTACGGTTTTTCATTTACATTAGGTTTTTTTTCTTCAATATTTTTCTTACATCTCATTCCCAAACTCCGATTTGGGAATGTGCTTTTCTTTCAAAACTCTGTTTTGGATTAACTCTCAAATAATCATTCCCCTGCGTGATTTTCCATAATCATGGATGTTTCCTCTGTTTATTTTTACCTTCCGATTCAGATGTCCAACATCTGCCAGATGTTGGACATCTCTTTCATTCAACTGCTAAGTCATTGCGGGGATTGGAGCGACGAAGCAATCTACAATCATTATTATATTTATGGAGATTGCTTCGCGTTGCTCGCAATGACGATATTCTATCTTTCAAAAATAATCATCCCCTCGTGTGATTTTTCCATAATCATGGATGTTTCAACTGTTTATTTTAAGCCCCACCCTAACCCTCCCCAAAGGGAGGGAACTACATTCTTAATC
>CAZOBD010000104.1:0-13830 GCA_964577665.1 uncultured Hyphomicrobiales bacterium | reverse complement strand
GTACCCTCCCCTTGGGGAGGGTCAGGGTGGGGCTTAAAAAATAAACAGATGAAACGACCATGATTAGGTAAAATCACAGAAGGGGATGTTTATTTGAGAGTTTATGCAAAACAGAGTTTTGAAAGATAAGCACATTCCCAAATCGGAGTTTGGGAATGAGATGCGAAAGTTAAAGAACATCTAAAAAAGTCTTTCCTATTGCTTTATTGCTAAATCACTGTTAAAAGGCAAAATAAGCGTAATACTCTACGGCTGCACAGCCTTCTATTATGAATCATTTACCGATAACGAGCTAAAAGAGAAAGACTGCAGCAAGGATATGAAATTCAATCAGCCGCAGGCGGTTTTGGCGATGCTTTCCAAAAGCGAATGATTCACAATTTGTTATGAACAATTCTAATGACAATTTTGAATTAAATCTAATTTTTCAGCGCTCTCAATTTTTCCCGTTGCTGCCAAATCATATATCTTAAGAATATGATTTACATAATCAGTAAAATCCCTGTCTGCACTGCTGTTTCTCTGCATTTCACGTACTTTTTCGGGATTATTAATTAGTTCCTGCATTTTTGACGCAAGATTCCTGAAAGAATCATAAGGATATGTAAAGCCGTTAACGCCTTCTTTAATAAACTCGGGTATGCCGCCTATTCTAGCTCCTAAAACGGGGATCCCCATGGCAAGGCTTTCCAGAACGACCAAACCCTGGCACTCTTCCCAAACTGAAGGAATAACCATAATGTCAATAGTTTCAGCGATTTTTAACATATCTTCCCTTGAATAGAAACCGTGCCATGTCATTTTATTTTTAATGTCAATTTTCTTTAATTCATTCAGATATTGAGGATTTACATCTCCAAAAATGTGGAACTCGGCAGTGTCTTTAATAAGCTGTGCCGCCAGAACAAAATTATGCACTCCTTTGTGCGGCAGAACGCTCCCGATGAATCCGAAGTTTATTTTGTCATCGATTAGTTTTGATACTTTTCTAAATTCGGGATTTACTTCGGGATACTGATGAACTACGGAAATTTTTCGCGGTTCTGCACCGAAATCAATCAGTATTTCTTTAACCCGCTTGGAAATGGCAAGCGTTAAATCTGTATATTCATTCAAAAACTTAAGACCTTCTGCCTGTCTTTTTTTGTAAGAATCCTGCATTTCAGGATTAGCCTGCGGAAGGGGTGAGTTTTCAAAAAGATTAGTGCCCTGCCACAGCCTCAATCCCTCTTCAAACATATACAGCTTAGGATCAAGGGGATAATAATTTTCCGGCGAATAAATAAGAGGAATATTCCTTCTTTTGATAACTTCCGCAGCTCTAAAGGAAAGACCAAGAATATTGAAGCAGTGAACAACATCAGGTTTTACACAGTCCAGTACACTCTCAAGATGGTTTATCACCTGCGGGTCATCTATTTCAAGCTCCGGATTGTCAGGTATAATGAAGTCATACCGCCTGTTAAAAACGCCGAAAAGCTTTACGCCGACGTCCGTTTTTTTCTCGAGAAAATAAGGCTCGCCGGTTGAGGGATGACGCAGCCCTGCATAAAAAACAGAAATATCATATCCCATTTCTGCGATTTTCTTTGCTGCAGCTTTGGGAAATGTTGTTCCGCCCCCGCTTTCGTTCCATCCGTACATTAAGAAGAGAATTTTGGTCTTTGCTCTTGATGTTTCGTGCATTTTTGCAGCAGCAGTATCAGGGATGTTTATATTTTGATTTTCTTGAGAAATTTTGCTTACTTCCTCAAGCATTCCGCCGTAAAAATTATAAAAATGGATTACGCCGATTTTGTTTCCCATAGCTGTGATAAGTTCATCAGCGTTTATATGTTTGTTCCCTCCGATTGGAATAAATGCGGGATTGATGATTCTCAGCTTCTCAATCTCGCGGAAGAGCGCCAGATTTTCTTTATATTCCTTCTCAACTTCCTTCAGTCTCTGCCTGTAAACGTTCATCTGAGCTTCGCCGAAATTGCTTATTCCGAAAAGAGCTTTTTCGCGGTCTATCATTTCGGGATGTTTTATTAAAAATTTCGTAACGTTTCTGCCGGACATCCTCTGCCTTTTTTCAAACTTATCAATATTCAAAGAAAAGTCGTAATGCAGTGATTTTGCTTCGGGATGGTAAAGTACTTCATAGCCGAGTTTTTGAAGACGGTAACCGAGTTCCGTGTCTTCCATCATAGGCTCGGTAAATTTCTCATCGAAAAGACCGGCATCCAGCAGCGCCTGCTTTTTAATGCTGATATTGCATGTCCAGAAATAGCGGTAGTTGTACTTTTTCAAAGGCTCCATAATTACATAAGCAAATATTAAGGGGCTCCGCTGTGCAAAATAAATGAACGGCTGTGCCTGAGCCTGCGGAATGAAATCGAAAGTCCCCAGAACAGAGATTCTTTCGCCGGGATGCTGTTTGTGAGCCTCAAGATGCTTTTCAAGATTGTCCGAAGCGCAGATTGTATCATCGTTAATTATTAAAATCAAATCTGATTGTGCTGCTTTTATCCCTTTGTTTCTTGCCGCTCCGGGTCCGGCGTTAGACTGTTTGATGTAAGTGAGTTTATAAGGAGCCGGGAAAGAATCAACAGTCTGCTCGGTTTCGTCTGCTGAGCCGTCGTCTATAACTATTACTTCAAAATCAGTCGGACTGACAGTCTGCCGTGCTAAGGCATCGAGCGCTTTTTTCAGTATTGATGCCCTGCTGCAGGTAGGAATTATCACGGAAAGTTTTGGTTTATCTTTTGTGTTCTCAGTCATTTCCTCATAAATCATTGACTCCAGATATTCTTTTGAATAAAAGGTATATGGCTTCAGTCCTGAAAATTCAGAATCTCTCTTTTCATAAAGTGAAAAAGCATTCAGTGGACAGCTCAGATATTCCCTCATCATTACATCGTAAAACTCCGCGAAATATCCTTTTTTTAAGTCCATGAAATGATATGCATTCGAATCGGAATTTTGCAGAACTGCCGAAATCATTTCCTGTTCATTCTGAAAAACGCTGTTTATTATTCTGCAGTCAATATTTTCCGTTTTCAATTCGTATATTTCTTTTTCAATATCTTCTTCAGAAAAAATAATAAGCTGCATATCCTGAAATCTGGAATTGAACACTTCTTTAATATGATGGAGAAAAGACTTTTTGTCAACCCCGTTATATAAAAATACGGCAGTCAGAAGGTAATCATTTTGAGGCAGGCGTTTAGAGCGGTTTTTATACCTTTTGTAAACCCGGTGCCATTCAGGATAGAACTTAGACCAGTCTTTTTTATCGCCGCTTTTTGAAGCTGAATGAAGACGGTAAATGCTCAGGTACAGTTCACGGTGATAGAATTTGTATTTCTGAGATAATCTGCACCATAAATCATAATCCATTGCATATTCGAGGCTTTCGTCAACGAGTGTTTCTCCTTCTATGGTTTCTCTCCTGAAAATTACGGAAGGCTGCGCAGGCATGGAACCGCCGTCCCAATATCTTATAATGTCCTCGAAAGTGTAGTCGTGGTGATTTATCGGGATTGTCTGTGCATTTTTCTGATTGTACAGAATAGTGTTACCGCATAGAATTTTCTTCCGCGGTTTTTTTACAAAGTATTCGTTAATTTTCTCAAAAGCGTCTTTCGGATAGAAATCATCGGCATTGAGCCATGCTGTGATGTCTCCCGATGCGGCGGCAAATGCTTTATTTACGGCTTCGGACTGCCCCTTGTCCTTTTCTGATGTCCATTTTAAATGAGGGTATTTCTTTAATATTTCTATCGTTCCATCTGTTGAACCGCCGTCGGTTATTATATGCTCAAAGTTAGGATAATTCTGATTCAACACGCTTAAGATATTCTGCTCCAGAAATTCTGCCTGATTGAAGCTCGGAGTTATTACAGAGATCTTTAAATGCTTTTCTATATGAGGCTGCTCCAGAACAGCACGATACGTTGAAGTGTCTTCCAAAAATTCCTTTGCCGCGGGCTTCTCACTAACCGTGCCGTTTAAGGCTTTTTCGATAATATCTCTTATTTTTCGGGTGTAAATTTCGCTTGTAAAGTTTTTTAACACGTAAATAAAAGCATTTTCGGACAGCTTTTCGTAAAGATAGGGATTCGCTTTCAATAAAAGTATTTTATCCGCCAGATGATGGAAGTTATTTCGGTAAAAAAGCCCGTTTTCATAGTTCTCGATTATCTCTTTTGTGCCTCCCTGCTCATAGCCTATTACAGGCGTTTTCACAGACATAGACTCAACCGTTACCCTTCCGAACGCTTCATTCCTCGGGCACATCAGCGTCAGGAAAGATTCCTGCATCAGCTTCACCGGATCATCCAGCCAGCCGGTAAAAATTACTCTGTCTTCCACTTTTGCCATCCGTACAATCTTTCTCAGCTCTGCTTCTTCAGTGCCTGTACCTGCTATGGCGAGTTTCATGCCCGGATAGTGCTTTGCCGCAACTGCCAGAGCCAGTATTGCCTCGTGGTGATGCTTTGTTTTGTGCAAAAGACCGGCAGTGCAGAGCAGATTATTGTTCTTTGGCTGCGGATTTTCGCTCCTTTTGATTATCTCAGCCTTTTTTCCGACCGAATTATACACAATGTCAAAATCATCCAGCCCAAGTCTTTCTCCTAAAAAGGCTGAATTGACTAATATTCTGTCCGCTTCGTTGTAAAGCTTCTTTAAAAAGGCTCTGGGGAAGATATAACGCATGAAATACTGCTCTTCTGCAAGCTCGCGGAAGTGCCAAACATGCGGCAAACCCATCATTGAAGACAGAACCGCCCCCGCGCCCGTTACGGAGCTGTTTGAGTATATTACATCTATCTTTTCTTCCTTTAAAAGATCATATAAATCATACACTTGCCTGCGGAAGATATTGCGGTATTCTTCTTTGTTGACTACGGCTTCTTCGGCGATGCGGTTAAACGGTTTGATGTATATTTTATTAAGATATGTCTTAAGCATATCGGTTATTTGACCATGCTCAGGCGCCAGAAGCCGCATATCATATTCATAATCTTTCAGCCCTTCGATTAGTTCAATAAGCGAACGGTTTGCACCGAAGAGTGAAGTGTAATGCGTTATAAATAATATAGTTTTCATAGCTTTATATTGTTATGGTTTCCAATCTGAATATATGCAAAATCCTCATTAACGGTTTCAAATCCGGCGCCGCTCTGTTTTTTCCAAAGTTCCAGCACTTTTTTCTCGCCATCTCTGCCTGCATCGTCGAGGAAAACAGCACAATTGCTCTTCATAGACTTTGCAAGGAAGGGCAGAGCCGGATAGCGGGCAAGCTCAAAGCCTTGTTTCCATGCGGAAGGCCCGTCAATTATCAAAAGATCAAAGCTTTTACCCGCGAGAAGCGTCCCGAGAAGCTTTTCATCGTACCATTCAAGGTTTCCAATGGCATAACTGCATTGTTTTAGCGGTGCATTGATAATTTCAGGTTTAAAGTTTATCTTGTTTTTATCTATAATATCGTTGACAGTTTTTGACCACTCCCCGCTTTCATCTACGGATATAAATTCAGCTCTTAAGTTATATTCTTCTATGAGTTTACTGATGTAAACAGTCGATATGCCGGAGCCGAATTCTAATACATTTCTTCTTTTATTAAGAATAATATCGTTTAATACATAAACGAGAAAAAGATTTGAAACTGCGGAATCCGTTGCAGGTAGATATCGAAGTTTGTTTCGCATTCCGGAGAGCATTTCGGCAGCATATATTTCTTTTAAATTCATTCATTTATACATATTAATTTAACATTCTTGTCATAGTAATTCCTAAATTGTTTCGGAACCTCGTGAGCCCCTTTTCAGTATAACCTAAATTGTTTAATTATTTCTGTAAAAACAATATTTTACTAATATTTATTGTATAAAAATTATCATTTTCAAATCAAAACTATTATATACACAAAAGATGTGCCAAGTAATTTTATTCACAAATATCTAAAGACTTTTTCCATATTATCCGCTTTTGCATAAAATCTCTGCAATAAATTTTAGAATATGTAAGATATACAGAAATTCCTGTACAATGAACTTCCTTATCACTACGATAAACTTTTAAAGCTGCCAGTAGAACATTTGAAGCTGCCAGCAGAACTTTTGAAGCTGCCAGTAGAACATTTGAAGCTGCCAGTAGAACATTTGAAGCTGCCAGTAGAACATTTGAAGCTGCCAGTTGTTTATTTTAACTCGCCGATTATACTTTCTAATTGATTATTATTTATATGATTTAGTATGGAAAGTTAAATAAAGGCGATGGTACGCTCATTAAAGGTCATCAAAATATTAATAAAGGACTTCAAATTTATAATAAAGGACTACAAATTTATAATAAAGGACTTCAAAAGTATAATAAGGAAATTCATAGGTTTAATAAAGGAAATAGAAAGCATAATAAAGAAGATAGAAAACTCAATAAAGGGCTTAATAAGTTCAAAATAGTAAATTGGAAGAAAAATCAATAAATTGATATTAATGAAGGAATTAATAAATTATTGAGGATTTATCCCGTAAGTAACGTCTCCCTGCAGGCTGTCGGGAGATGCAAGAGTGTCAGCCGGAGCTTCGGGTTTGAAATAGGCTTTATAGATTTCCTTTGCAATGGGAGCCGCCGATTCTGAGCCGTAACCGCCGTTTTCGATGAACACAGTAACGACTATTTCGGGATTTTTGTAAGGTGCAAAACTTGTAAACCATGAATGGGACCTGCGTGGCGGGTCTTGGGCTGTCCCTGTCTTGCCGCAGATGTCAACGTAAGGCAGCCAAACGTTTCTGGCAGTACCTCCGGGGAGATTTACCACGCCGTACATGCCTTTTTTGACTTCTTTGAAATAATCTTTTTTAATTGGCAGTTCTTCGGCTTTGAAATCGAGTTTTTCTTTTTTGTAAGTGATATTATTGAAAATTTCCTTTACAATATGGGGCTGATAGTATGTTCCTTCGTTGGCTATAGTGGCAGTGTAAGCGGCTATTTGAATGGGGGTTGCGGTAAATTCACCCTGCCCGATGCCGTAGTTAATAATCATTCCTTTTGTGGGCTTGCCGGAATTGCGGTGTTTTTTCAGCCATTCTGTTGTAGGAATTATTCCGGATTTTTCCCCGGGTATGTCGATACCGGTTTTGCTTCCGAAACCGAACATTTTTGCGTATTTAATAATAATTTCATGTCCAAGCTTTAAGGCAAGTTTATAATAATAAACATTGCTAGACATGCGAATGGATTTTTCTACGTTGTAGCTGCCTGCGGGGGCATGGCATCCGGCAGTTCTTCGTCCAATCTGGAAAAAACCTTGGCTGTATATGGTCGAATATTTTGTAATAACGCCTTCCTGAAGCCCCGCCAGAGCTATCAGCATTTTAATTGTAGAGCCTGGAGGATAGCGCGACTGTATGGCGCGGTTAAGCATAGGCGCCCTTTTGTCCCCGTAGAGCTTGTTAAAAAGCGAAGCGGGAATTTTTCCGGTGAAATCGCGGAGATCATAGTCGGGATTGCTTGCCATTGCGAGAATCTCTCCGCTGTAAGGGTCCATAACGATGGCAGTGCCTTTTTTACCTTCAAGTAGAGATTCTACTTTTGACTGAAGATTGTAGTCAATTGATAAATAAAGGTTAAAACCGTTTTTCGAAGGGATGTCGCTCTTGCCGTTGTCAAAACTGGCAATTTTTTTTCCTCTTCTGTTTACTGCCGTAAATTTAACCCCTTTTGTTCCGAAAAGTTCATTATTGTAACTATCCTCAATGCCTGCCTGTCCTATTATATCACCCGGCTTGTAAAACTCCATTCTTTCGAGCTGGGTGCTGTTAATTTCGCGGGTGTATCCGAGAGTATGAGCCATGTTCACAGTGTCATCAAGGGCATACAGTCTCTTAGATTCGATTATTACGTCAATGCCGGGCAGAATGTCGGAATTTTCTTCAAGCTGAACAAGTTTATCGTAGCTGAGATCGCGGTAAATCTTTATCGGTGAGAAGATAATCGCCCGCTGATTGCTTGAAAGGATATATTCAATTTCGGCAGTATCCAGCTCCAGTATCGAATAAAGAAGCGGCAGGGCTTCTCTGCGAAATTCGTTGGGAGTAAGCGTAACGGTAAAAGAAGGTTCGTTATGAACAAGAAGTTTGCCGCTGCGGTCGAAAATATTGCCGCGGAAAGGCTCTACGATGTTTTCTTTTATTGCCTGCGCTTCGCTTTTTAAGCGGAAGACATTTCCTTCTATCAATTGCAGAAATGCCAGTCTGCCCGTAAAAACTAGAGCTGTAACCAAAATCAGCCAAGTAAAAATCTTCTGCCTCAGCGAAGATGCAAACTCCGGATTTCTATCGTAAAGTTCTGCCATAACTGCAAAAATAAGCTATTTTAACAATAAAAGAAAACCTTTTATAATTTTCAATGCTTTAAGACGTATCTACAATATATTTAATATTAATAAAAGAATCAAAAAATGCAGATAATGAATAAAATAATCGACTTGCTGCAGTTCCGCGAAAGCTCCGACCATGACAGCGAAACCGACCAGCCCGCCGTAACTACCGGCTCCGTTGTCTGGGGAGTATTACTGCGCTCGGCAATTATTATTACGGCAAGTCTCTTTGTTTTAAACAAATTTCAGCTTCGTGAGCACTGGTGGGTAATTGTTTTTTTGCTTTGGTTCCTTGTTTTATATCCTGCATACCGCCAGTATCAGAGCTATGACAAACGGATAAAAGAAATGCAGGAAGAAACTCTCTGCGGCTCGTGCAAGCACTTTGAATCATCCAGTCAGTTGTGCCGCATTTATGACCGGCACGTCAGCAAAAACCACATTCCCTGCGAAGGACTTAACTGGGAGCCGACCGGATATGAAGAAGAAGAGTATTAACTGAATATCTGCATCTTTGAGATTGAGCCAATTCATTTTAAATCACTTGTAAAACTTTTCTTTCGGCTTAAAAATTGCTTTGGTGTTTAATTGAAAAATATTTTAACGGAATATTAATTTGTTCTTGTCGTTATAAATCTTATATTTTCAGCGAAAAAGCTTAACAAAATAAAATATGTTTATTTTAAAACCAAAAGGTCGGATATGAAATTTGCAATACTCACCGGCGGCGGCGACTGCCCCGGCATGAATGCTTTTGTAAGAGGCGTGCTAAGATGTGCGCTTAACATTAAACCCACTACTTCCGTCTGGGGAGTGATTGACGGCTGGCACGGCATCGTGGACGGGAACTTCCGCAAGCTTACAAAGCGCGATACTGCCGGTATTGCAAACCGCGGAGGCACTATTTTGGGCACCCTGAGAGTTCCCGAGCTCAAAGATGACCCCGATATGCAGGAAGCTATGGCTATGAATCTCCACGATAACTTCTTCAACTATCTTTTTATCATCGGAGGCAACGGAAGCATCCGCGCCGCAAACGTTCTTGACAAAATAATCAAAGATAAAGGCCTCAAAACAAAAGTTCTATGCACCGGCGGCTCCATCGATCACGACGTTTGCAACAACTATGGCTTTTCCGTAGGCTTTTACAGCGCCATAGACAAAAGCCTTGAGATGATGGAGTGGATACGCGACACCGCTTCCGCCCACCGAAGGGTTTATCTCATCAAATCAATGGGCAGAGACTCCGGCTATCTCGCTTTTTACTCCGGCGTAGCGACCGGAGCAGAATATGTAATCGCTCCGGGAGAAGATATTGACTTTGAAAAGATGGCTACAATGATTGACGAGCGCGACCGCGACACCAGAATCATCGTTGCAGAGGGCTATGAGAAATCCTTAAGCGAAATACGCCGCATCCTTGAGGAAATTTTCAACAAAAGGAACATCAGACACGAAATCCGGCACGTCGATATGGGCTACTTTCAGCGCGGAGGCAAAGCCGTAGTGAAGGATATCCTTCTTGCAAGCTGGCTTGCCTTTAAAATGGTGAAAGATGCCTTTAATAAATGCGACAGCGCCTATTATACATGCTACCACGGAGGCGAAGAACCCAGCAAACTCAGCCTTCAAGACGCCGTTAACGACGATAAATCCACTCATTACGACATTCCTGACGAGCTGTGGGAATATTTTAACGCTTTACTTTGAAATAATAATTTATGATCCTGAGCTTGCCGATGCTGCTGCTGACGCTGCTACCGCTGCCATTACGGCAGTCTGCATTTCCTGAACCACTGCCGACACTGTTTTTCCGATTTCACTTTCGCTGTTTATGTTTTTAACGAATCTTTTTGCAGTTTTCTTTTCATCTTTCGTAAAAATTTCTCCGAGTAAATCGGATGCGGCTGTGAGGCTTAAGAGTACAATATCCTTTTCTGAGGCTTTCTGTCCAAACAAAACAATGTTTTTTAAGCGGCTTTTCATGTCAAGTTCGGGGGATGGGTTTTTTGTTTTATAGCGGCTGACCGGAATGATGAATAATATCTTTTTCTTTTCTTTGTATAAAATATCACGGACCATTAATGACTGCAAAACGGCTTCTTTTAGGTTTTTTCCGCGCATTCCTATCTTTGAAACCCAGTGTTTTAAGCTTTTATCTTTTTTAGAATCGATTAAAAATTCCATTACCGTGTCCAACACCGGGTTTCCTGTTAAAATATTGTCCTTTAATATGACTTTTTTATCCTTGATGATAATTTTATCTTCGAAGAATAAGTCCATAAGGGCTGCTCCCGCCAGAGCATAAGGGAAGGATGTGCTTGCCGCGAAGATGATTGAGCCTTTTTCATTGTGTAAGGCGGTCAGTGTAAACTTTTCTGATATAAGCATTTTTCTAAAAAAAAATTAAAATAACTTAAATAATCTTAAATCTTTTTCGTATATTATATTGAATCCAGAAGTCAGCACGACTGACGATGCAGGATTCCCCCGGGGCGGCGAAAGAGCCGTCTCTTTTTTTTATATTTCAACTAAACCTAAACATTCTTACTACTTGCTTTTTGTACAACAGCGCCTGAAAGTCTTTGATAAAAGTTATGACCTCCCTTTTTCTTCATTGCGGTATTGGGTTCATATAACTGTCTTGCGCAATATGATATAACATCAACTATTTGATGAAAAAAAGAATTCTTAGAATTCTTCATAAATGGGTCTTCAACTATGTTCTTTATCCTTAGATTTCTTGATCCCTGAGGATATTTTGTTTCCATATTTGGTACCGGATTGAAATGCCGCATTTTTCTCAAGAGACCTATAACCTGTGTATCATGGGTTTTGTCTGAAATAATCATACCTTTATCAGTTTTGTTTCTCGGTCCTCTGAAGTTTCTATTTTCAATGGTGTTTTCGAATCTTTGTATTAAAGCCTGCCAGGTTCTTTCAAAAATTATTTCCGGTGTTTCATTTATTTGCTTTTCTTTAATAACAGAAATTACATTTAAACAATTATTTTCAGAAACCCAGTCAATACATTTTTTCATAATGTGAATTCTTGTATTTCTTTTAATTCTGAATAACTTCCCCGGATTGTTTATGAAATTTGTCGAGTGTATTTCTTCCCTGAGTTTTAAATTATATGACTCTCTTAGAACTTTTCTAAAAGCAATTAGTTCATCCAATACTTCTTTCCATGCAGTTTCATGTAGTATTAAACCTGACAGTATATAATAGCGTGTAGGTGAGTTGTTTACTCCTGTGTCGCCGCTTTCATCTACATACATAATGAACATATTCTTTACACTTTCTTAAGAAACAAATCTTCCATTTTCTTCCGGGCTTTTTCTTTGTGAGTATCTTTGATGTATGCGGCAACCATTGCGAAGGCACCGATGTTAACCCAGAGGTCATCGGCAAAACCTGCTGCCGGTATGGCATCCGGCACGGCATCAACGGGTAAAATGAAGTAGCCTAAGGCTCCGATTACTATGGTTTTCGCCCATTTCGGGGTGGACGGGTCTTTTGCGCTGTAGTACATCGTCAGCGATGTTTCTATAAGGGCGCTGCCTGCCTTTTTTACTGATGCAAACGTCTTGCTCCAGAATCCTGTTTCGCTGTATTCCTTTTGATAAAGGCTGATTTCCTTTTCAGTTTCCATTATTATTCTCCGGTTTTAGATTTTAGTTTTCAAAATTATTAAGAATATTTTTCACAGCGTCTTTGTGAATCATTATGTTCATCATTTTAAGCTTTATGTAGTCTTCATGATAGAAATAGTGTCCTTCGCTGCTTCCGTTCCTCGAACCGCTGCCGGAATCTTTAATTAAAAACCACATTCCCTCGTCATTTTCGTAAAATCCGACAATATGAATGCCGTGGTCGTCGGTCGTAGCGCCGTTTGAAAACCTAAGCTGGCGGGCATTTTCGTCTATATATTCGGAAGGGATGTCATAGGAGGGAATCATGGCGGCTTCTTTGAAGGCATTGTAGCCCGTTTCGGAGACGTCGCCGCCTATGGCAATCGAATAACCGCCTTTAACGGCGTTTTTGATGGCTTTCATGTATTCATCAAGAGGTATATTGTAATAATTGGGGCATTTCCACCAGTTGTCAGGCACATTGTAAACTGCTTTCTTGTAATAATCTTCCTGTTTGAGGGACATAATATCGACATAATCATTCATATTAAGGTTCACTTCCGATTCAAAATACTGAAGGGGGGTAATTTTTCTGCCGTAAAGCTCTACGAAGTCCGGCGGGGCGCTAAGATAGTGGTTCATAATGCTCTTAATGGTTTCGATGACTTTATTTTCGTTCCAGGCGTTGGATTTTTTTACCGACTGGAGGTAATCTTTCATTTCTTTGAACATAATGTGGTGGTCGTGGAATTCCTGTCCTACGAGTTTGCCCGTATAGGCATCTGCCGGAACGCAGCCGTATTTCTTAAAAGCCCTTCTGACGGCATTTGGCTGTGAACCTTGAGCAAAAAGGGAGTTTCCGCGCTTGCGGACATAACGTCTGGCTTTTTCTACATATTCCCAGTAAACAGTAAAAAGCTCAGAAATCTTAATTTTCTTTCCGTGAATGCGCTCTATCTCGGATTCGAAAAAAGAAGTAGCGGCAAAGCACCAGCAAGTGCCTGTCCAGCCCTGTGAAATAGGGTCGTTAAACCATACTTTTTCGAACTGGTCAGTGCTTTTCGGCAGGTCATAGCCCGTGAAATCCATTTTGAAGGATTTTTTATCTTCTTCTTTTTTGTCCTTTTTCTGGAACTTTTCGCTGCTCTCTTTTATCTTTGTCCAGAAGGGGTTATTGTATTCGATGAATTTACCTTTGTCTTTTTTGGGTTCGTCTGCAAATGCCGCTGCTGAAAACAATACAGCAATAATGATAATTATTCCATACTTTAACTTCATTATTTCTCTCCGTTTTTTTTGAAAATGTGAACAAACAATAAAAAATCAATTTAAAAAATTTATTTCAATAAGACAAGTTTTGTTATTATCGCCAGCTTTATCATAAATCCAAATTTGCCGCTCGAAACTGTCTCTTCATCTTTTAGGTAACTCTGCAAATGCGGAATGACAAGGATTGCTTAAGCAAAAGGAAAACAGAAGAAACATTCATGATTTGGGAAAATCACACGAGGGGGGATGTTTATTTGAGAGTTAATGCAAAACAGAGTTTTGAAAGAAAAGCCCATTCCCAAATCGGAGTTTGGGAATGAGATGTAAAAAAGCGAAGCAGTCTCTAAGAAATCTGCATAATGCCGGAGATTGCTTCATCGCTTCGCTCTTCGCAATGACTTAACGGTAGAAGAAAAAGATGTCCAACATCTGCCAGATGCTGGACATCTGAAAGGGTAAAGTAAAAAAATAAACAGATGAAACGTCCATGATAAGGGAAATCACCAAAGGGGATGATTGTTTGAGAGTTAATGCAAAACAGAGTTTTGAAAGAAAAGC
>CAZOBD010000103.1:0-13831 GCA_964577665.1 uncultured Hyphomicrobiales bacterium | reverse complement strand
TCCGATTTGGGAATGTACTTTTCTTTCAAAACTCTGTTTTGCATTAACTCGTAAATAATCATCCCCTAGTGTGTTTTTCCCAAATCATGGATGTTTCATCTGTTTATTTTAAGCCCCACCCTGACCCTCCCCAAAGGGAGGGAATTCAATGATCTTGCTCCCTCCCCTTGGGGAGGGCCGGGGTGGGGTATCTTACGTTTTTTTCAAGATATGGAATAACTACAAATAATATTTTCCATGTTTTTATTGTGTTATTTCTTTTCCATTAATTAAAATTCTATTTATTACTTTCAACCGCTAAACTTAAAATCTTCTCGCAAAGTTCCGGAAATTCAATACCGAGAACTTTTGCTGCTTTCGGCACCAGACTTGTATCGGTAAAGCCGGGTATGGTGTTTATCTCAAGGCAGAAAGGCTGGCCTTCGCCGGTAAGCCTGAAATCTGCCCTTGCAAAGCCTTCGCAGCCTAACGCTTCGAAAGCGGAAACAGCCATATCCTGCGTGAAATCGGAAATGTCTTCCGATACTTCCATCGGGCAGATGTATTCCGTTTTCCCTTTGGAATACTTATGTTCGTAGTCGTAGAAGCCGCTTTCCGGTTTAATTTCTATCAAAGGCAGCGGTTCGCCGCCGATTATTCCCACGGTTACTTCCCTGCCGGGGATAAATCTCTCGGCAATTACTTTTCGGGAGTATCTGCCTGCTTTTTTTACCGCATTTGAAATGTCATCGAGATTGCCGCCGCTGACAATACTGATACCGATGGTTGACCCTTGGTCATTTGGTTTTATAACTAGGTCATTGCCCATCTGCTTCCTAATTTCCTCGATTATGTCGAAATTCTCATAATCTTCGGGATTTAAAACGGTCCAGGGAGGAGTCAAAATGTTGTTTGCCAAAAATACGGTTTTTGACTGATTCTTATCCAAAGCAAGAGAGCTTGCCATTACTTTGCTGCCGGTATAAGGTATGCCGCGTAAATCCAGCAGCGCCTGCACCCTGCCGTCTTCGCCGTTGATGCCGTGCAAAACAATGAACGCACAGTCAACATCATTGAAAATGTCAGAATCAAAGCATTCTATGTAATTCTTAATTGGAAATTTTTTTAATTCTTCTTCTTCGGGATACTTTTTGATATTAGCCATATCTTCAATGGTGCGCAGGGCGTCTTTCCCGTAAGCCGGATCTATGGGAAGCACTTCATGTCCGAGAGATTTCAGCGCTTTTACCACTGCCGAGCCGCCTGCTAGAGATACATTCCTTTCTGGCGATATTCCTCCGAAAATGACCGCAATTTTCATCTAATTCTTTCCTTTCTTATTTTGCAGATATTCATCATAAAGCTCTCTTAAATACTGCACGTCTTCCCAAACGGGTCTTTTTAGCTTCGGATTTCTCAGAAGCGCTGCGGGATGGTAGGTTACAAGCATTTTGATACCGTGATAATCCTTCAGCTTGCCTCGTGTTTCCGCCATTTTGTGTTTTTTCTTCAGCAAATTATCTACGGCGGTCAGCCCGAGAGCCAGAATAAATTCCGGCTGTATCAGCTCTATCTGTTTCATCAGATAAGGCTCGCACTGCTCTATTTCCTCAGGCTCGGGTCTGCGGTTTTCGGGAGGCCTGCATTTCAAAATGTTTGCAATGAACACATCTTCCCTGCGAAGATCAATTGCTTCGAGTATCTTCGTTAAAAGCTGACCGGCTCTTCCTACAAAAGGTCTGCCCTGCTTGTCTTCTTCGGCTCCGGGGGCTTCTCCTATTATCATAATATCAGCATCTGGGCTGCCCTCTCCAAAAACGAAATTGCTCCTGCTCAGCCCCAAGGGACAGTTAGTGCAGTTGTGGATATATTCGTTCAGTTCAGTGAGTGTTTCGGCTTTTTTCCACTCGGGTCCTTCCTTGAAAAGCGTAGTGGAATCATCGTCGAGCAGCTTGATTTTCCGGGCATCGCCGGCAGCAGTTCCCGCCCTGATGATATCTATACTTTCCTGAAGTTCGTTTTTCTCAAAAAATATTTCTTCGCCGTAAACATTCCTGAGATATTTTAAATAAGATTCTATATCTTTTGTCAGATTTTCCAAAGTTTCCCCTGATTCTTTATCAAAATACAAAATTATAATAATTGACAATGAATTACAAATTTCAGATTTTTTTTGTAAATTGCGTATATAAATAATCAAAAAATCTTTTAATATGGCTCAGCGTCCGAAAAAGAAAATTTCTAAAAAAGGCATACAGCCGGGCAAAGATACGAAAGCTGAAAAAAAATCTGTCCCGGCAAAAACTAAAAAGCCGGAAGCTAATACAAAAAGAAGCAGTAACCTCATTTTTAATAAAATCGGCACATGGCTGAAAGAGAAAAAAGCAGTTGTTCAATTCCTCCTGATATTTGGCTTAATAACTGCTTCCTATTATGCTCTTCTCGGCACCGGATTAATATTGGGCGCCGTGGAGGTTTACAGCTCCGTTACCGTAGCGGTTAGCGCTTTTATTTTGAATATCTTCGGACAAAATGCCGCCGCTCAGGGGAACCTGCTTACAACACCCGCCAGCACTCTGCTGATTGGAATGGGCTGCGAAGGCTCGGAAGTAATGGTAATGCTTCTCGGAGCCGTTATAGCGTTTCCCGTGAAATGGAAATACAAGCTCTTAGGCGCCGCAGCAGGGTTCGTATTTTTGTTTCTTCTTAATCAGCTTAGAGTAATCGGTCTATACATAGCTGACATTCACTACAAGAGTTCTTTTGATTTTTTTCACGAGGAACTATTTCCACTTATTTTTACGATACTTTCTATTTTTTATCTCGTTTTCTGGATAAAATGGACTTTTTCGCACCGTGAGTATGAAAAAAATACAGAAAAACAAACCGCTGCCGCATAGACCGATGCTGCAGTTTGCAGTGATTTTCGCACTGGTTTACGCCGGACTGACTGCGGCAGTTCCCTCGCTGGAAAAGCCCTATCAGGAAATGTTCATAGATATTGGTAATTATATCGGAAAAAACTTTTTCAACGAAGTTGATAATCCGAAAATACTCTTGTTTTTCCGGCAAACTCCCCAAAAGCAGGAGCTGGAGATGGAAGCAATCATCCAAAATCTAAAACACGAAACTCCTCAGGGGGTGCCGACCATGTACGTTCATATTGATACGTATAAAACCGGACTGAGATTTGCAATTATTCTTGCGGCGCTGGTGCTTGCAAGTCCCGTCGTCTGGTACAGAAGGCTCACAGCTCTGGCAGGAAGCATGATTTTTCTTCATGCGTTTATCTGGTTCAAAATTTTTCTTTCTATGCTCAACAGCGATAATCCTAAAACGGCAATGGTGGAACTCACCGGCTTTTGGAAAGATGCGGTGCAGGCGCTCGACCGGGTTTTTATGATAGAAACCGGTTTTGGCGCTTCTCTTGCCGTAGTACTTTTAATATGGCTGCTTTTCACGTTCAAGAAAAGCGATTTTACCGCTATTATTAAAAGTCTGGGAAGCAGGAAATAAAGTTCTTTTTTATTAGAAGATTTTTCGCTATACTGTTATAGTTTTTTATGAGTGATTAAATCCTTATTGATAATATGAACAAATATCCAAAGCCGGAATACGAAGACCTTGAAAAAGAAGTCAAGATTCTCCGAAGCGAAATCAATAAACTGAAAAAAACAGGGACGGGATTGATTGATTATCAAAACCAAATTTTGGACAGTATCTCTCAGTCTGTGATAGTAACCGATCTGGACGGAAAAGTTATATACTGGAACGAAGGCGCCGAAAAACTTTACGGATGGAGCAGGGAAGAAGCCCTAAATATGCCTGTTGTTGACCTTACACCGACTTCCGCTACACGTGCGCAGGCAGAAAAAATAATCGAAAACCTCAGCAAAGGAGATTCGTGGAGGGGAGAGTTCGAGGTAAAGAAAAAAAGCGGCGAAGCTTTCACAGCTTATGTAATAAACGCTCCGTTGAAAGACGAAAATGGTGATTTAAAGGGCATAATCGGTTTGTCTGAGGATGTAAGTGAAAAAAACAAGACCATCGAGACTTTCAGAACGATGGAAAGCTATTACAAAGCCATCGCCATGAATCTGCCGAAAGGCGCCGCTTTCATTTTTGATAAAGATTTTACTTATCTTTACGTGGAAGGCAGGGCGCTCGGCGAGGCAGGATTGGAAAAAGAAGATATAACCGGTAAAAAAACTGATGAAGTATTTCCCGAAAGAGTAACAAAGATTATTCTGCCTTATCAGTACAAAATTTTTGAAGGAGAAAAAGTAGAATATCAGATGGAATACAAAGGCAGGATTTATCATAACTACGGTTCACCCATAAGTAACACCAAAAATGAAATTATTGCCGGTATAGTGATTGCAGTCGATGTAACAAACTCGGTTAATTACGAAAAAGCTCTGCTCAGGGCAAAAAAAGAAACGGAAGAGGTGCTGAACTCCATCAGCGATGCTTTTTTTTCACTCGATGAAGACCTGAAAGTAACTTATTTCAACGACGCTGCCGAAAAGCTTCTGGGCAAAACGAAAAGCGCCGTGCTCGGGAAAAATCTTTTCGATGTATTTTCCGAAGCAAAAGGCTCGGTTTTTGAACAGAAATACAAAGAAGCACTCAGAAAAAAAGAGTTCATTTCTTTTGAAGAATATTTCGGCATTGTTCCTTACGATAACTGGTACTCCGTGCGTGTTTATCCGAAAGAAAAGGGTATTTCAGTTTATTTTCAGGTTACAACCGAGCAGAAAGAGGCTGAAAAAGCGCTGAGGGAAAGCGAGGAAAAATACCGCCTGCTTGCAAACAACGCCACCGATATCATCACTCTTTTAAACAGCGAAGGTCTTATTGAATACACTTCTCCTTCAGTCGAATACCTATTAGGATTTAAGCCTGAGGATATGATTGGGATGAACAATCTGGCTCTTATTCATACCGACGACAGAGCAGATGTAATAAATTTTGTCGAAGCAGTGCGGATAAACGGAAAAGGAAGGCATGAGTATCGCATGATCCGGAAGGACGGCAGAGCTGTGTGGGTTGAATCCAACATGAGTCTGATGAGAATAGATTCAGGAGCTGTTTTTTTATTGGTCAGCAGAAACATTGAAGACAGAAAAGCTGCGGAAAAATCCCTTGAAAGGGAAATGTTTATCAATAAAGCGCTGGTAAACATCAGTAAAGAAATAATTGCCCCGCAGCTTTCAATAGACAGAATAACTTCTATTGTTTTCGAATATGCCAAGAAGCTTACTGAAAGCTTTTACGGCTTAGTTTCCACAATGGAACCAAAAACCGGTGAAATCCATTTTCATAAAATCAGCCCCGAACTTTCAGAAATATTTAATATAGACAACAATAAGATTTCTCTTTCCCGCCTAAAAGACGATACTTTTTCCATGTTTCGCGAATCTCTTAATTCAATAGAGAGTTTTTACGTAAACACGATAAAGGATGATGACAAAACGGGTCTGAACACCGAAGATGTATTTATTTACAATGTCTTGTCAGTTCCCGCGGAAGTGCAGGGCAGGCAGGTCGGGCAGATAGTACTGGCAAATAAACCAAACGGATACAGCGATCTGGATTTGAAAGTAATTAAAGAACTCGGCACCATTTATGGTATAGCCATTTACAGACAGGAATCAGAAAGGGAACTGCTTGATGCAAAAAATAAAGCTGAAAAAAGCGATAAGCTAAAATCGGCATTCCTCGCAAATATGTCGCATGAAATAAGAACACCCATGAATGCCATTATCGGCTTTTCTCAAATGCTGAACGACGAGGATGTTACAAAAGAAGAAAGAATAGAATTTACCGGCTCCATATCAAAAAGCTGCTCCCAGCTTCTGGCAATTATCGACGATATAATTGATATATCAAAAATAGAAGCGGGCTACATAGAAATCAAAAAATCCGTTTTCAACTTAAATGAAATTTTGAAAAACCTAATGCTTATTTACAAAGCCAAAACGGAAGCAAAAGGTTTGACAATAAGCCTGCAATGCGAGCTGAATGATACTTTGTGCAGCATTTATACTGATCCTGTCAGATTGAAGCAAATTTTCACCAATCTTTTAGATAATGCTCTAAAATTTACAAAAAAAGGCTATATCGAATTTGGTTATAATATAAAAGATTCTTACATTGAGTTTTTTGTAAGAGACACAGGAATTGGAATCGGCAGAGAGCACAAAGATGTAATCTTTGAGAGGTTCCGCCAAGTTGAAATAGCTTTGAACCGCTCTGCAGGGGGAAACGGCATAGGCTTGTCAATTTCAAAAGCTTTGACGGAACTGCTCGGCGGAAAAATATGGGTAGAATCTAAGCGAGGCGCCGGCTCCGTTTTTTACTTTACTATTCCTTATAAAATGGGAGACATGCCCGAGACTATGAAAACTTTAGAAGATAACAACAAGGACAAAACAAGCCTCAACGGCGTGAAAATATTGGTTGTCGAAGACGATGCAACCAATCTTTTGCTGTTCAAAAGGATTTTTTCTAAAACCGAAGCTGAAATCTTATATTGCAAAACCGGCAGGGAAAGCATTGAAATAGCCCGCGGCAATCCTGATATTGACATTGTGCTTATGGACATTAAACTGCCGGATATTGACGGTTATGAAGCTACCAGACAGATTAAAAACATAAGAAAAGACCTACCCGTAATAGCGCAGACAGCTTATGCTCTTTCCAATGAAAAAGAAAATGCTTTGAAATCGGGCTGTGATGCTTACGTCTCGAAACCGATTATCATTGCTGATCTTTTCGAAAAAATTAAGAAACTTCTGAGTATCGATTAATGCCGAGTCTTAGCAACTTTTCCTTAGCATTAAAAATAGCATTCCGCTATGTTTTTTCGCTTAAGTCCCTGCACTATATTTCTATTATCACTTTCCTTTCGATGCTCGGGATTAGCGCAGGCGCAGCTTCTCTGATAGTCATTACTTCGGTTTTTAACGGCTTCCGCGAATTTACCGAAGAGCAGATAGCCGGGTTTGATCCTCACCTTAGAATCGTTTCTGAAAACGGGGCATATCTTAAAAATACGGATTCACTCCTTAAAGTATGCAGCCGATTCCCACAGATAAAACATACTTCTGAAGTTTTAAGCGGCAGATGTGTGGCTGTACGAAGAAAAAAAATGCAGGTTTTTAATTTAAAAGGTGCAGATGAGGACAAGCTGCTGAGCGTTTCAGGTTTAAAAAAACATATAGTTATGGGTTCTTATCCGCCTATTGGTGAAATGAATTTTCCGCCGATTGTTCTCGGAGGAAGACTTGCGGACGGACTTAATGCTCTCCCCGGCGATACTATTACGCTGCTATCCCCTCAGATTATAGAATCTTCCATTTTACAGATGAATCTTTCTCCCGGGATTGAAACAAAACTGACGGCGCTTTTCAGCTCACCGTCAGACGAATACAACAGTTCCGCAGGTTTCTGTTCAAAAGACCTGGCGGCAAAGCTTTTAAAAGTTAGTCCCGATGCAGTCTCATACATAGCTCTGCGGCTGCATGATAAAAAATATACCGAAGAATTACAATCCGCACTGACGGGACTTCTCGGCAATGATTATAAAGTAATTTCATGGAAAGATATGAACAAAGACCTGCTCGACATTATGGAATTTGAGTCCATGGCGGCTTTTGCCGTTTTGAGCCTGATAGTGGTTATAGCGGCATTTAATCTGCTGGCGTCTTTGTCTCTTACAGTTTTTGAAAAAGTGCCGGATATAGCCGCCCTGCGTGCTATGGGAGCCGGCAAAGAACTTATTAAAATGATTTTCATAGCAGAAGGAGTAACAGTAGGCATTATAAGTACCATTGCAGGGCTTGTAACAGGTATCGGTTTCTGTCTCGGGCAGATGGAATACGGCTGGATAAGCCTTGAACTGCTTAATCTCGATCCGGCTCTTTATGTGATAGACGCAATTCCCGTTTCAATTGATTATTTTGCTGTGGCTGCAACGGTTATTTTTACGATGGGATTATCTTTCGCGGTAACTATTTACCCAGCCGGCAGATCAGTAAAAACCATTATTGCCGAGGCTTTGAGATATGAGTGAGGTTATCGAATTGCAAAAAATTATTTTTTTTTGTAAATTGAAACTAATATTTCATCATGTTGTCAGACAGTTTTAAAGCATCCGATAACTTAAAAATTAAGTACAGCAATTTAAAAAAAACGACAAACTAAAATTAAGAAACTATGAAAATTCCAAAAAACTTCGGCATTATTTACAAAAGCATTGTAATAGGGGCTTTCTGCCTGATAAGTTTCGGCATTATTTACTCACAGACACAGGATGAGGAACCTCCGAAAGAATCAGAACTCGAAACTCCCTACCAGACGGTTTACCAGCATCTGCGGTTTTTGCAAAAGGATACATACAAGCCTGAGTTAGCCTCGAAAACTCTGGATGTAGAAGATCCTGCATCCGAAAAAGCACAGGAACTGGCAGTTAAGCTGAAAAAAATATACGACGGGCTGGGACTTTTTGTTTTATTGGAAGATATTCCTCAGGATCCGAATTACCGGGACTCGGTTTCAGGCTTGCAGAAATATGTTCTCTTTGAATCGAGACCTCGTATTTACGTGGAAAAAACAGACGGCAAATGGCTGTACTCAAAAAAAACCGTAGAAGCAATTCCCGAAATTTACGATGAAGTTTTTCCCTTTGAGCTGAGTGATTTCGAAGCGACGCTGCCCGGTTTCTTGAAGCAAAAGATATTGGGAATGAAATTTTGGAAATTCATCGCGATTTTTCTTTATCTCGTAATCGGTTTCATTTTGTATCTTCTGTTTGCATGGTTTTTTGGTTACCTGCTGATAAAAATGGTGGATAAATTCCGGTTTAAAAAAATCGCTTTGAGAATAATACCGCCGGTGGCAAAGCCGCTAAGCCTGATGATGGTTACATTTCTTATTCTGAATTTCCTGCCCGTTCTGCAGATACCCGTCAGGTTCAACAGCATTCTTACAAATATTTTCGGCGCTCTCATACCCGTTTTTATCTCGCTTATAGCATATAAATTAAGTGATTTAGTTGCGGATATTTTCAGCAAACTGGCAGAAAAAACTTCATCTACTGTTGACGACAACCTGATACCTCTGGCACGAAAAATATTGAAAGTGATAGTAATAGTTTTCGGTTCTATTTATGTGCTGAAATCTCTTAATGTCGATATAACTCCTCTGATAGCAGGCGTTTCTGTGGGAGGCTTGGCAATTGCTCTGGCGGCGCAGGACACAGTAAAAAATCTTTTCGGCTCCGTAACGATTTTCTCTGACCAGCCTTTTGAAATAGGAGACTGGATTGTCTTCAGCGGCGGCGAAGGTATGGTAGAGGAAGTCGGAGTGCGTTCCTCGCGCATCAGGACTTTTTACAACTCTCTCATTTCCATTCCTAACGGCAAACTTGCCGATATGATGATTGACAACATGGGCAGACGAGAGTTCAGACGCTATTCAACGAACATTGCAATAACCTACGATACTCCGCCGGAACTTATTGACGCTTATGTAAAGGGTTTGCGGGAAATAGTGGAAATGCACCCCGACACACGCAAAGATTATTACCAGATACATCTCAACTCCTTCGGTGATTTTTCCCTTAATATCCTCTTTTACATCTTTTTCAAAGTGCCCGACTGGACTGCGGAGCTGATAGCAAGACACGATGTAATCAACGAAGCCATCCGCCTTGCACATGAGCTTGGCGTACGCTTTGCATTCCCGACTCAAACCCTCTTCGTGGAAGAATTTCCGGAAAAGCAGAGCCTTACTCCAAAGCATATACCGGACATGGAAAAATACGGCAGGGAGATACAGGAATTTATAAACAGCCGCAAGCTGACATATAAGCCTGAAAAAGGGGGAGAGTAAATTAGTGAAATATCTGGAATAGAATATTATCAATAATGTCATTCCGGTATTACATTCAAAGGAACATTAGTTCTTCATTATTTTATTTTGCCAAATTGTATTATGTAATATAATTGTTTTCTACATTTTTCATAATCTGCCATTTTTTGAGATAGAACCAAAAAAATAGGATTATACGTAACTTTTTTTAATAAAACTGCTCTTATATATAAAGCTCTTTTTATAAAATCGGAGACCGCCATGAAAAAGATTGCACTGCTGTTGCTGCTCGGCATAATATTTGCCGCCTCCGCCGAAGATAACGGAAAAAAAGCATTTACGGTTTTTGTTCTGGATTCGCTTACAGAAAGACCACTCACGGGCGTTCAGATAACTCTCAGAGATGATTATTATGACTACACATTCGCAGGAGTTTCTAACCGCTGGGGGCAAGCTGCTTTTTTTCCGCGTGCAGGGAAATACAAGCTTACGTTAGAATATATGCTAACCGGTGAAAAAATAATTGAAGATGTGGAAATAAAAGGCGAAAAGGCTTCCAGTCTGAAAGTAAAGCTGTTTTTTAATCAAAGACGGCAAACAAAAGGCGTGATGCTTTCCGAATCTGCCAAACATGAGAAAAATCTAAACGATATATCTTATTTTTTCGAAGAGGAGAGCCGCAGAAACTCAAGACCTAAAATGGAAACTATTTCCCGCGAAGAGGCAAGAAAATATTCCGAAGAAGAGCTCAAAAGAGAATCGGATGCACTGATGGCAGTCCTTAAAACTAAAGAAGGAATGGGCGGCATTGGCGGAATAGTTTACGATTCTGATAATAAACCTGCCACAGGAGCCACAGTTATCATCGTAGGTAAAAGTAAAGGAACCATGGCAAAAAGTTTTGGTCTGTATGGATTACCCAATCTTGAACCCGGGGAATATAAACTTCGATATTCTTATATTGGCTGCAAAGATACAGTTGTAGATATTGCAGTGAAAAAAGATTCAGTGGAATGGAAAGAGATAAAACTAACAGAAGATGCTGTTCATTTGGATAAAGCGGCAATTGAAGAAGACGGCACTCTCTCCAGACGTCATGTCTTAGGCTCAACTGCCGATTTTTCAGGCGGTGAAGGAATGGGATTAGCCGCAAAATCTGATATTAGAGCAGTATCCGTATCGGAACCAGGCGGCGGCGCCGATCCCCTTATGCCTTCAAAAAGAAGTTCTGACGGGGGTGGAGAAACATCGGCAATAAGAGATTATGACTCTGAAGAATATGAAACAGGCGGCTTTGTTGAAAACTCAGGCAGCGCAGGTGTACTTACTTCAGGCGAGGTGAACGACTTCCGTAAATGGGATATGTGGAATGATTTTGCAGAAAATGAGTTAAAAGAATTTGCAAAAATGTGGGAAATCAAACCCGAGAAAAGATTTACTCTGCAGGTAGTAAATAAAGCCCAGGGAGCAGTTGTAGATGCTAATGTGGATTTGATTGTCAGTAAGAGAATCTTATGGAGTGCAAAAACAGATAATACCGGAAAAGCGGAACTCTGGGCAGAAATTCTTGATAACGATAATATTGACACGGACAACCTTATGCTCAGAGTAACTTACAGGGGAAAAACAACGGATTTAAAGGATATAACAGAATTTAAAGAAGGAATAAACATCATTCAGCTTAATGAAGCATGCGAAACACCCAAAAATGTAGATATTATGTTTGCAGTTGACGCTACCGGCTCTATGGGCGATGAAATAAACTACTTGAAGGCAGAAGTAACAGATATAATAGGAAAAATCGAAGAGAAATTTCCAAGAGTAAGATTCAGAACAGGCAGCGTTTTTTACCGCGATACACGCGACCAATATCTTATTCGCAGGCAGGATTTGACTGACGACATAAGAGCTACGAGTCATTTTATTTCCCAACAGCAGGCTCAGGGCGGCGGCGATTACCCCGAAGCGGTGGAAACAGCCCTAGAAGTAATTACTAATGAAATAAACTGGAGCGGTAACGCCATTGCCCGCATCTGCTTTTTAATACTGGACGCTCCGCCGCATAATAATCCCATTGTGCGCGAAAAAATCCGCGAACTTTCCGCCGCTGCCGCTTTGCAGGGCATCAGGATTGTACCTGTTACCTGCAGCGGTGTCGATAAAAAAACTGAATATCTCATGCGCTCTATCGCACTGCTTACTAACGGCACTTATGCTTTCCTGACAGACGACAGCGGTGTTGGCGGCTCTCACATAAAACCGACAACGGACAAATATGACGTGGAACTGCTCAACGATCTTTTCATAAGGCTTATCGGGCAGTTTACAACTGTGCCGGAGTGCGGCGACAATGATTTTTACGTGCGGGAAGATGCTGACGATAATGTTTTCAACAAGGATGAAGATAAATTCGATACCGGATCGGGCGATTGGAAAAGACCCCTGAAATGTTATCCTAATCCGACTAGGGGAGAGTTAAGCATAGAAATTCTGTACGACCTCGATCAAATCTTTGTTGTTGACGTTGCCGGAAAAATCCTCTGGCAATTCTCAGCACCTTACAAAGGCAGCGAGGTTATTGACCTTACGCGATACCCGACAGGTATTTATTTTATTAAATATTCCAAAGACGGAAAATGGGGTGTGGAGAAAGTTATTTTGGTTAGATGAAACGGACATGATTTGGTAAAATCACACAAGGGGATGATTATTTTGGTAGATTTGCCAAGTAGTAGAGAGAAAAAAGTAATGTAAATTTAAAACCGGAAGAGACCCCACCCCTGCCCTCCCCAAGGGGAGGGAGCAATATCGTTGAATTCCCTCCCTTTGGGGAGGGTTAGGGTGGGGCTTAGAATAAACAGATGAAAACATACATGATTAGGGAAAATCGCATAAAAACGATATTATTAAAGAGTTAATGCAAAACAGAGCTTTGAAGAAAAGTTCATTCCCAAATCGGAGTTTGGGTATGAGATGCAAATCGCATAAGAAGATGATTATTTTTGAAATCAATGACGAAACAATAGGATGAAAAAGATGTCCAACATCTGGCAGATGTCGGACATCTGAAGCGGAAAGTAAAAAAAATCAGAGGAAAGAAAGCGTAATAAATTTTAGAATCTGCTTTGGTCCCAGTCTATCTTTCCGTTAGAAACACTAATTTCTTTCTCAAGATTTTCAGTTTTTGCAGAAAATGAGAAAGTTCCTAAAGCAATCGTATCGCCAAGTATCTCGAAAGATGCTTCCCCGCTTATTTTATTTATGTAATAGGTGCTTTCGGCAGTTTTTTTGTCATAAGCCACAAAACTTACCCTCATACTGCCGTTATCGGTAGTGAATTCCTTATCATCACCTAACTTGGTCAATTTAATAGCTATTGTATATTCGTTATCCTGATTGGATATGGTGCCTGTTATTTCTATCAGCTTTGCATTGTCGCCGGTTTCCGTAACTTCATAGCTAATGGCGGTTGCATCAAATACAAAATTCAGCGAACCGCTTACATCGGCTGTGAATGTATTGGGATTATCAGTAGGTTCCGTTATTTTTTTGTCATCATCGCATGCAATTAAAAATATCATTATCAGAACAGCCGCAGATGCCAACACAATTCTTTTCATAATTTTCTATCCTTAAGATAATATACAAATCAATTTACCACTTAGCGTAAATTAGTGATTTTTTCCTAAAGTGCAAAATGAATTTAATTATGCCTCTTTGCCGGAATATAAGATATCAACGCTGCAAAATAAATTTTATCATCTGATTATATTTGATCCGTTCCAAACCCTGCCTTACAAGGAAGGGAGGTAGAAATTCCCCTCCCCAAGAGGGGATTAAGGGGTGTGTTCCTCTTTCGTGACTCTTCCCCTTCAAAATAATCAACCCCTTCTGTGTTTTCCTTAATCATGGGTGTTTCATCTGTTTATTTTAGCTCCACCCTAACCCTCCCCAAAGCGAGGGAATTCATGTATTT
>CAZOBD010000102.1:6815-13866 GCA_964577665.1 uncultured Hyphomicrobiales bacterium | reverse complement strand
GGAGGGCTGGGGTGGGGACTTTTACGGTTTTTCTTTTACAATACGATTTTTTCTTGATTATATGGCAAATCTACCTAAAAATAATCATTCCCTTGTGTGATTTTCCCAAATCATGGGTGTTTCATCCTTACTTATAAAAGCATAAAAAAATATACTGCATAAAAGCAAATATATTTAAATCTGAAACAAAAAGAAAAAAATTATATTATTCTTCGGGAAATTCAATTTCGATAGAGAGGTGGTGGGCTATGCCGCTTGTTGAAAGATAATCGGCTGAAACTGAATAGTCAATGTTTATTTTGAAGGGAAGCTGCAGTTCTTCATGGTCGGGACGAAGTGAAACTCCCAGTCCCCAGTCGGTCATCGGGAAAAAGCCGTAAACGCCCTTATTGTCGCCCAGTACGGCTATGCCTCCGCGAAAGGCTATGAGTTCGTGGGGTACTCCTTCCACTCCTAAAATAAACCTGGGGGCATTTTCAAATTGGGTCAACACGGCATCTATCCCGATTAAAATATATTTCGTAGAAGGTACGTAAACGGTTTCAAGCTCTCCTGTTACGGTGTTTCTGGTCTGATACTCCTCATCGTTCATGCCGTATTCCATCGCAATGCCGGTGCGGATAGTGTAAGGCAGCAGGTCGTCTTCGCCGGACGGTGTGTTCCAAAACATCATGGCAGAAATGTTCTGGATGCTTACTGCAAAATTGAACATATTCATTACGTTGAACTTGCTGCCGAGATCGAAAGCAAAGCCGTCGGCTCTGTAATCTGAATTTACCAGATTATGCGAAAGATACTTAACTGCCACACCCATGCTTGCGAATTCCATCCGGTAAGACGCTCCGCCGAAAAAAGCAAACTGCCAGTCTGTAAAATTTCCCAGAGGATTGCCTTTTATGTCCCTGGCAGTAAAAGAACCCGTTGTGAAATTATTAATACCTGCTCCGAAACCCCAGTTGTCAAAGAAATTCTGCCCCCATGCAAGGCTGGTATGAGTTCTGCCCCACTCCATAAAAGTATGCATAGATGAGAACATCGGCTGCGTAGAAAGTCCGCTCAATCCGGCAGGATTATAAAAAATAGTGTTAGGTTCATTTGATACTGCAGAATAAGCTCCTGCCATTGCCGTGGGCCTGCCGCCAATGTTACGCAGGAGGTATGATTCCGCATATCCGCCGCCTTCGGGCTGGGCGTAAAGCATTACAGGAATCAACAAAATAAGAATCGCCGGATGTAGAATCCTCGTATAAAGCACATGCCTTTGTGCATTTAGACGTGAACTGTTTTTAATAGTATATGCGGTCATTATTTTTATACCGCTGTGCTGCATTATTACCTCGACACAATAAATTTCTCTGTTAATCTGAGCTTGGCGCCGAGAACTACGCAGATGTAAAGTCCGTTTGGCAGCGAGGTTACGTCTATTCTGTAGCTGTGATTTTTTATGGCTTCCCCCCGATAAACATCTTTAACTCTTTTACCGAGCAGATTATAAGCCGATATTTCAATAGACTGGCTGTAATCTTCCAGCTCGACTTCACAGTAGTAATTGCTGCCTTCTTTTCTGATAGTCAGCTTGTTTTTTCCGCTTGCCGTATCATTTTCAACTGCGTATTTCTTAGGCGAAACGCTCTTTTCTGAGATATAACTATCAATTACTGTGCCATAGGAATTCTCATAAAATCCTGCTTGAGCAAGATACTTATTTAGTTTTTGAGGATGGATAGGAAAGTCATTGCATTTAGGATCGGTTTGGGTAAAAAGAACACTTATCAGTAAAGGCATAAGCAGCATGGAAAACAATACTGTTTTTAAAGGAGACGTATTTTGCCGCCTGAATATCATATTCTTTATTTACCCTTTTAATCTGATTGTAAATCGCAAAAGTTCAAATATAAAAAATAAATTACTCACATGAAATTTATAATATAAAACGGAATGAGGGATTATTTCTTATTTTCATCTGTTTATTTTTAGCCCCACCCTAACCCTCCCCAAAGGGAGGGAATTCAATGATCTTGCTCCCTCCCCTTGGGGAGGGCCGGGGTGGGGTCTCTTCCGGTTTCATTTACATTACTTTATTTTTCTCTACGATTTTGCCAAATCTAACAAAATAATCATCCCCTTATGTGTTTTCCTGAATCATGGTTGTTTTATCTGTTTATATTTATTATTAAATATAATACAGATTAATATTGTTGGTAATCTTAATGCAAGAATCTATAGGCTAATAATAGCCAAACCCAAAAACTATGATAATTTTAAATAATTCATTGGTAATTTGTAATAATACTTTTATATTAGTGTTTCTGTAAAACGGCATTTGAGAAAAAGAGTATATTAGATATAATAACGGAGGTTATAATTTGAAGAAGCACATTGGTAAAATACTGATTATTGCACTATCGCTGATAGCCGTTGTCTTTATGCTCTATCCGACTTACCGCACGGCGGAACTGGAAGAGAAAAAAGAAAAGACACTGGCAAAAGCCGAAACAGCCAGGGATTCGCTGGACAGGCTTGAAGCATATAACAAAGAATACGGCGATGCTCTTGCCGATGCAAAAGGCAACTCCCTGAAACTCGGGCTCGACCTTCGCGGAGGTATGTACGTTACCCTTGAGGTTGACGTTATAAAGCTTATCGAGGAATCCGCCCAGAGCGAAGCCATAGACGATGTTTTTATGCAGGTAATTGACAAAACAAAAGAAGATGCAAAGGACGGCGACGAAGATGTTATGGACATCTTCCTTGAAAATTTTGACCAGATTGCCAGAGAGCAGTACGGCAAAACGCTTATGAATTATTTTGATGTCGGCGACTACCGCGAGGCATCCGAAGAAAAAATCGTCGAAAAGCTCCGCGATAACTCAGCAAGCGCCATAGATCAGGCTAAGGAAGTTTTAACCCAGCGCGTTGATAAATACGGAATTGCCGAATCGACGGTTCAAAAGCAGGGAAACAGGAGGATTATGATGGAGCTTCCCGGCGTGAAAGACGAGCAGGAAATGCGCAATCTTTTGGAAACTACCGCCCGCCTCGAGTTCAAACTTGTTAAAAATACAGCCGACATAGTAAGATTATTCGCCAAGATAGACCGCGTTTTGAGTGAACGCGAAAAAAAGACAGAAGCTATGAAAGGCGATACATCCCTTGCAGAAACATCTGCTACCATAACCGAAAGCGATACTGCGGCAATTGCTCAGACAGATACGGCTGCTGTGGATACTGCTGCATCTGACACTTCAAAAAGCTGGGCAGATACCGCCAAAGCCCCGGAAGACCCTTATGCAGATATGAGCGACGAAGAAAAAAGGGAACAATATCAGAAAGATCATCCCTTCACTACTCTCTTTCAAACTTTTTACATGCAGGAATCTCCCGACGGAAAATCTGTCAGACCAACCGAAGTAGGTTACATGGTGGAAGATTTTCCCGACGGTAATTACAGCTTCAGGATTTTTCATGACAATCTGCCGCGATTCTGGGAAATTCTAAGCAGACCCGAGATAAAAGCACTTATTCCTTACGACCGCGAATTAGTAAGGGATGCTAAACCCATTGAAGAATTTACAAAACAGGATGAAAATGCAAAATTTTATAACTTTTATGCCTTAAAAAAAGAATCCGAATTGACCGGCGACGTTATCACCGACGCCCATGCAACGTTTGACCCGACAACGAATCAGCCAATTGTACAAATGAATATGAACACAGAAGGCGCCGAACGCTGGGCAAGCATCACAGGCGCTAACATCGGCAAACAGATAGCAATAGTACTTGACGGACAGGTTTACTCAGCGCCCAGGGTGATAAATAAAATCCCGAGCGGAAGCTCGCAGATTACCGGCATGAGCAGTATCGAAGAGGCAAGAATACTTGAAATCGTATTGAAAGCAGGCGCTCTTAAGGCTCCGGTTGAGATTATAGAAGAAAGGGTCGTCGGACCTTCTCTCGGTGAAGATTCAATAGCCAGCGGATGGACTGCTTCGATTATCGCAATTATTCTGGTTATTGTCTTCATGCTGCTTTATTATTTGACAGCCGGTGCCATTGCAGACTTTGCAGTTATTCTCAACGTTCTGCTGGTGCTTTCCTTCCTTGCCACTCTCGGCGGAACATTAACTCTTCCGGGCATTGCAGGTATTATTCTTACAATAGGTATGGCTGTTGACGCCAATATCCTCATTTTCGAGCGTATCCGCGAAGAGCGTGCTAAGGGACGTTCTATGCGTTCTTCAATAGATGAAGGTTTCGGAAAAGCCCTCAGCGCTATTCTTGACACTAATATTACTACGTTCATCACTGCAATGATTCTTTATTTCGTAGGAACAGGACCTATTCAAGGCTTTGCTCTTACTCTTATGATAGGTATCCTTGCCACATTGTTTACGGCTATTGTAATAACCCGCTCAGTGTTTGAACTAATACTTGCTTCCGGTGCAGACAAAATAAATCTCGGTGAAAAAAAAGTTGTTAACGCTTGATTTGAAAGGAAAATAAAAATGCAGTTTTTTAGTGATACACATATAGACTTTTTATCCTCAAGAAAGTACTTTTTCTATGCCTCCACAGCGGTCATTATCATAGGCTTGCTGGCTTCTTTTATAATGGGACCAAAACTCGGCATAGACTTTACGGGCGGTACTGAAATCGCCTATAAATTCGATAAAACGGTACAGACGGAAGACATCCGCACGGCGGTTACAAAGGCAGGATTGACAGGAAGCGAAATAAAATCCTTCGGCAAAGACAATCAGTACCTTATCCGCGTAAAAGAATCGGAAAATGCCCCCGAGAGAGTAGAAGAGGCTCTGCAGGGCGCATTCCCCGATGTTACGCTAATCACACTGAAAGTCGATAAAATTCAGCCGAAAATCGGCGCCGAAATAGGCTTGCAGGCTCTCATTGCTATTATTCTTGCTGTTTTTGCCATTCTGATTTACATCGGTTTCCGATTTGAGTTTACATTCGGACTTGCAGCCATCGTTGCTCTGGTGCACGACGTATTAATTTCATTCGGTTTGGTGGTTATTGTCAGCCATCTCAATATAATCAATCTTGAGATGAACCAGTCTTTCGTAGCGGCTATGCTTACCGTTGTCGGTTATTCTATCAACGACTCGGTTATTATTTTCGACCGTATACGCGAAAACAAAGAAAAAAGCAAGGGGATTGACTTTATTAAAATGGCTAATACCAGCATAAACGAAACACTCAGCCGAACGGTAATAACATTGCTTACTACAGTGCTTGTTCTGGTTACGCTTCTTTTATTCGGCGGTCCCGTTCTTGAAGGCTTTGCATTCACAATGCTAATCGGCTTCATAACTGGTACATATTCCTCAATTTACATTGCGACTCCCTTCGTAGTGTGGTATCTGCAAAAAGTGAAGAAGATGGACCTTAAGGAAATAAAAGACATGGAAGCTATCCATGTCTGATTTTATTTTGAGATTATTCAATTTGATTTATAATAAATTTAAATTGCTGACATGGAAAACAAAGAAAAATACTCTTACACAATTCCGGCAGGTTCTGAAAACACTGCCGTTATAGAACTAAAAGAAAATGTACTTGGAGGCTCCGATGCTCTCAGCTTTACTTCAGTCCTCGATGAACTGAAAGACAAAGGCATAAAGTGCATAGTGGTTAACTGTTCGCAGGTAAAGCTGATGAACAGTTCCGGTCTCGGTATGCTTGTCGGCGGATTAAGCCATCTGAAAAAATTCGGCATAAAAATGAAACTGGCTGTAATTCCCGATAAGGTGCAGAATCTTCTAACCATGACGCACCTTGACAAGGTTTTCAAAACATATTCTACTATGGATGAAGCCGTGAAATGCGAAGAGTAAATTCTCTCTACCAAATTTTTAGCTCCGGTTCCTCACAGAGCCGGAGCTTTTTCATAACTTTCGCAGCTATTTTAGACATATCACCTGAAAAAACTTACCGCCTTTCAAAAATCTTCAGATTTCTTGATGTATTTTCTAATATATAACTCTCTTTGAAAGGAAATGAACACAAACAAAGACTTTTTTGAACGCGTTTATGACATTGTGAAGCAAATTCCTACGGGTAAGGTTACAACTTACGGCGCTATTGCAAAAGTTTTGGGGCTTGCTTCCGCCGCCAGAACTGTCGGATGGGCTCTCAATTCGGCTAAAGAGCGCCCCGGAATACCTTTTCACCGAGTTGTAAACCGCAATGGACTGCTCACGGGGAAAAATAACTTCGCTTCGCCTTATTTGATGCGGGAATTATTGGAAAATGAAGGCGTCGAATTCATCGGGGACGCCGTCAATCTCGATAAACACCTCTGGCTGCCGGATTTTGAATAAATCAAATCATATCCTGACGCAATCAAACCATCTTTTGACGCAATTAAATCATCTCTTGACGCAATTAAAGCATCTTCTGACGCAATTAAAACATCTCCTGCCGCAGCCAAATCATAATATTATCAAACAGCGCCTTTCGCTGTTGTCAATAAAACGCTTAATGGCATTCTCATTTTCTAATATAAGCGCCTCAATTTCCTTTGTGGAGCAGTTTCCTCTTTTAATCCACACGATTTTAGGCGGTATGCCGTGCAAAATACTCATGTCGTGGAAATCAGAATCTTTGCTTAGTATCACAAAATCATTCCTTGCGGCATATTCTCTTATTATTACGTCCTCGGTGTTGCATAAGCCGGTGTCAAATACATGGCGCGAGCCGGGAAATACTCTGCTGACGCTCTCAACTACTTTTCTCGAGATGTTTTCGTCAATTAGCAGCTTCATAATTTCTCAAAATTGTGTTATATTCCCTCTCCGAAGCAAATTTTAGCACTGCCAGAACCGATTCCCGCGTCAACTGTGGGAAATCCTCCAGTATCTCATCGATACTCATCCCCGAAGAAAGGTATTCCAGCACGTCATAAACAGTTATCCGCGTTCCCTTAACGCATGGTTTCCCGCTTCTAACGCCCGATCTTATTGTTATATAATCTCGAATATCCATCCGGACTCCTTTTTTCTTTTTTAAACACATTCAATTCAAAATAATT
>CAZOBD010000102.1:5527-6715 GCA_964577665.1 uncultured Hyphomicrobiales bacterium | reverse complement strand
CTGACGCAATTAAATCATCTGCTGAGCGAATCAAATCACCCGCTGCGGCAGTTTCCAATACATCGAACAAAGTTTCTATCCCTTATGGAAGTTTTAGAGGGGGTTATTCCGGCGCTATTTCTACTTCTAACTCATCCGACCACTCTCCTGGGCCTTTGACATTTTCTGCTCGCACTCTGAAAACCCAATTGCCCTCTCCCGGATTATATACTGTCGATGTTGTAGGTCCCGAAAACGCATCTTCCCACACTCCGTCCGAAACATTTTGCTTATATTCCAGCTTATAAGTTTGCGCTAACGGCTCGGTATCCCAATATGCCGTCATCGTGGGAACATCGTACGCAAAATTATCCACTTTGCCCGGCACGCCCGGCTTCCGTCGGTAAATTACATAGTCATTGTACTTCGCTTCACTCACATTTTCCCATATTAATTTGCCTATTGTCGCATATTCTTTAATATATGAATAAAGTTCATTGCCTTTTTCCGTTCTTTCCTGCGTTTTTTCATCTCTCAGAGCTGATTTATCAGCAATTGCATTTAATTTATCCTCAAACGATTGTGCATCTGCCTCCAAATTATCTATCATTGTCTGAGTTAAACCTGCCGCTGTCAGGTCTGTAAGATATTCTGTTGCAATTCTAACTACTTCTCGACATCTTAAAAGGAAATTTTTATCTTTTAAATTTAGCAGTGAACTGATTCCAAGACGCTTGTACTGCCCCGATTTTAATCCCCACTGCTGTTCAAAGTATCCTGAAATCAATTGAACATGTGCTGTGCAAGTTTCTCTCAAAGCATCCTTCGCATCAACTTCAATCATCACCAATCCAAGATACTCTTCATCCGTTGGAAACACCTCAAACGCATTTCCGAGAGCCTCAAACGCTGTTATTGACCCTCCGTCAACCCCACGGGCGGCAAATTCAGTCGCATCTCTTGACATAAACACAATAAAATCACTCACTAACTGAGCCAGCGCCGCATTGGACATCGTATATTTTCTCGTTAATGGTTCCATTTAATTACCTTTCATATTTTTAAATAAAAATAATTAATTAAAATCTATAATTTAACAGATTTTTATATCAGATAAACCATCAAATATAATATTAAATCCTTCAAATATAGTTTTAAATCCTTCAAATATAGTTTTAAATCCTTCAAATATAGTTTTAAATCCTTCAA
>CAZOBD010000102.1:0-5427 GCA_964577665.1 uncultured Hyphomicrobiales bacterium | reverse complement strand
TCAAATATAGTTTCAAACCCTTCAAATATAGTTTCAATTCCTTCAAATATAGTTTTAAATCCTTCAAATATAGTATTCATCCTTACATATTAATATTTGACTCTTTCAAATATTCATTTAATCGCTTTAATATTACATTAATTATGTTAAGAAATGTGTATAATCCTTTCAAATATTAGATTATTCTATTCATCAATAATTATCATTTGTTAAAAATGCAAATTTACAATAACAAATATGTCTATTATACACTAATATAATAAATAATTTATTTAATCAAAAAAAATATTTTATGAATCTTTAATTATTTTTAACTTTTCTAATATAATTTTATTCAATAATGCTTTTAATTTTTCCTTTTTATTATCATTAATATCGGAAGCATCTACGTCGGACAGTGCAATCATCAAATAAAACAATTCATATCTAATATAATCTTTCTCATCCTCTGAATTCTTCAAGTCATTATTTATTATCTCAATAACTTCTTTATCTAAAAGATTCATTATACGCTTTTTAACATCCCCCTCAAGAGCCTTTAAATCCTTCAGAGAAAATTCATTTCCGTCAAATTCTTTTATATCTTTAAATTTAATAATATTTAGAACGCTATTAATAGTTTTGTCAGTTTTAGCTTCTAAATTATCATTCATAATATTACCCCTTCTTCCTTCAATATGTTAAAAAATTACTATATATCTATAATTTACAAAATAATACAATAAAATACAAAATTAAAAACATAAAAAAATGCTTTAAAATAATGTAAATACGGCGTAAGATACTAAAATAATTCCGGCAGTACATAGGAAAACATGTTAAGAAAATAAAAAAACTCGTTCAGCATAATTTTCAATCTCCAATTTTCAATTTTCATTGAATTTACAATGAGGAAATTTTCAATCAGCAGATGATATAATCGCGGCAGCAAATAATATAATTGCGTCAGATAATGATTTGATTCTGTCAAAATAGGAAAAGACTTTGTAAAATTGCAAATTGATTATTGCAAATTGATTGAAAATTGGAAATTAAAAATTGGAAATTGCCACAGCAGATGAAAAAACGCGCTCAGCAGACAAAATAATTCTGTCAGATTAATTTTCGGGGCGCATTATTATTATTATTAGAGGCTTATAAAGGGATTAAAGGACGTAAGTAACTTCGATAATTCTTTTCAAATTACTTATTTCTTCGTTATTTAATTTATCTTTAACGGAAATAATCCTGCTTTTATCGATAGTTCTGATTTGATCGACGGCAGCCATGCCTTTTTTGTCGTTATGATACACGGGAACTCTGGTAGGATACGTTTTGAGGCTGCTAGTAAGAGGAATGACAACGGCAGTATTCAAATTTCTGTTCATTTCATCGGGAGAAACAATGACACAGGGCCTTACCTTCCTGACCTCACTGCCTTTTGCAGGGTCAAGATTAACAATGACGACGTCATATTGAGTTATTTCCATTCTTGCGGCTCTTCCTCCGGGAACATATCATCAATCAAGAGCTTATCATCATTATTTTCATTCATCATTTTGAATGCTTTATCCCACCCTTCGCGTGGATTTTCTACCCGCTTGAGAATTATCCGGTCTTTTTCAAGCAGAATTTCTGCTTTATCCTTAATTCCATATCTCTCAATGATGCTTTTCTTTAACCGGATGGCTTTTGATCTGCCTATATTTATTAATTTTACTTCCATATTCTATCCCGACGGTTTATTTTAAATTCAAATTTATTACAAAAGAAGAAATAAATCAATTTTTATTTGCTTAAACGTGCTAAATAGTATAAAAGAGGCATTAATGTTCGGTGGAAATTTGTTTATTAAAGGAAAAGATTAGTTAAAATAATAGAATGATTTGCTTCTTGAGCGATTTTCTTTATTCATTCTTAACTTTTCCTTGCAAAATACATATATTTATATTACATTATGGCGTTTAAATTATGACAAATGAAGGAGAAGTGCGATGAGCGAAGGAAATCCCGTGCCTTTTGAAGACCGCTGCAACAAAAAAGGAAAGCTGAAGAAGAAATTTTATGAATACGAGCTTGCCAGCTTGCAAAATGAGCTTGTCAAAATGCAATATTGGGTGCGCACGAAAGGTCTGCGTCTTGTACTTATCTTCGAGGGACGCGACGCCGCAGGAAAAGGCGGGGTCATTAAGCGAATTACCGAGCCTCTTAACCCCCGCGGCGCCCGCGTGGTTGCTCTCGACAAGCCCAGCAACCGCGAACAGACGCAATGGTACTTCCAAAGATACGTTGCGCACCTTCCGGCAGCCGGCGAGATAGTGATTTTAGACCGTTCGTGGTACAATCGAGCCGGTGTGGAGAAGGTAATGGGGTTTTGTTCGCAGGAGGAATACGTCGAGTTTATGCGTTCATGTCCTGAGTTTGAGCGTATGCTTGTTCGTTCAGGGATTAAATTGATTAAGTACTGGTTTTCAGTTAGTGATGAGGAGCAGGAACGTCGTTTGAGCGACCGTGTAAGGAATCCGATGAAGCGCTGGAAGTTTTCGCCGATGGATATGGAGAGCTGGCACAAGTGGGCAGAGTTTTCGCGGGCAAAAGATGAGATGTTTAAGTACACGGATATCAAGCAGGCGCCGTGGTGGGACGTCGAGGCGGACGATAAAAAGCGTGCGCGGCTGAATTGCATCAGTCATATCCTGAGCCAAATCGCTTATGAGGACGCAACACCGGGCGAGATAGAGCTTCCGCCGCGTAAGATCGACGAAAATTATGTTCGCCCTCCGCAGGAAGATATTTCTTTTGTGCCGGAAGTGTATTAGTATGCGGGGGTATTAATTCAAATCGCTTGAAATAATCAACAGAACATAAATAAACAAATGCCGATTTCATGAAAAAATTGTTAGTTTATCTTCTTATTGCAATAATATTGTAATATGCTTATGGCTCTTTCAAAATAATCCATTCTTTTTAAACCAATAATCCTAAATATTGTCTAATCAATAATTCTGATTTATGTATTTGAGAGAGGATTAAATTATGAGAAGTATAAAAATAATGAAAATATTAAATGGATTGACTTTTGCCTTTTTCTTTTTAGCAATATCTGCCTTTTCGCAGAATATTTCCTACAAAATAGTTGATACAGGTCAGGAAAAATGCTATGACAATAATAAAGAAATTACGCAGCCTTCAAAAGGAGAAGCCTTCTACGGTCAGGATGCTCATTTTCAAGGACATCAGTCCTACACAGATAATGGTGACGGAACCGTTACGGACAATATTACAGGACTTATGTGGACAAAAGACGACAGCGGAGAAAGTTTGAACTGGGAAGAAGCCCTTGGTTTCGTTCAGAAAAAGAATGAGGAAAATTATCTCGGTTACAATGACTGGAGCCTGCCTAACCTAAAAGAACTTCAAAGCATTGTGGATTACAGCCGTTCCCCTTCTGCGACAAATTCGCCGGCAATAGATCCTATTTTCAACTGCACCCTGATAACTGACGAAGGAGGCGGTAAAGACTGGCCCTTTTACTGGTCTTCTACTACTCATGTTAATGCCAACGAACAAGTATCGGGAAGTTCAGCGATGTACGTTGCTTTCGGTAAAGCTCTCGGCTTTATGGAAATGCCTCCAAATTCCGGCAGCAAAAGTTTGATGGATGTTCACGGCGCAGGAGCTCAGAGAAGCGATCCGAAAGCAGGCAATCCCGATGATTATCCTGATGGCTTTGGTCCGCAGGGCGATGTTATAAGAATTTACAATTATGTCAGGATGGTAAGGGACATCGGCAGCACAAGCGGCATTGAAGAGCAGGGAAGGCTCGAAGAAAAAATAAAAATTTTTCCCAATCCAGCTTCGGAATATATCGAAATAAGTTTGGATAGATGGACTCCATCTGGCAGATGGAGTCCATCTGAAATCAAAATCTACAACTCTTTCGTTAAATGCATTATGTCCGTAGTAGTAGGGGCAATTCATGAATTGCCCCTACAAAGAATTTATATTTCGCATTTGCCCAATGGCTTATATTTTATTCAAATTGGAAATTATTCACAAAAATTTGTTATTAAAAAACATTTTTGATATTTTAATAGCGCTGATTTGTTTAATGAGCAGTGTATGGAAAATAGCGAAAAAATAAAATACTGGGTTGAGATAGCTGAATATGATTTAGTTACCGCTGAAGCGATGTATGAAACCAAACGGTATTTGTACGTTGGTTTTATGTGTCATCAAATAATTGAAAAAATGTTAAAGGCTTATTATGTTCAAAGCCGAGATCAAGACCCGCCTTATACTCATAATTTGAGATTTCTTGCTGATACAACCGGTTTATCTAAAGAAATTGATGAAGAAACACTGCTGTTTATTATTAGCTTGCAACCTTTAAATGTTGAAAGCCGTTACCCTACATACAAAGAATCATTACATCAATTTCTGTCTGATGATAAATGTAGAAGCTTAATTGAAAAATCAAAGGAGTTTTTAGAATGGATAAAGATCAAGTTATAAAGAAATTGCATATTTACAAAACCGAACTAATTAAACATATCAACTTAAAAAAAATGTATTTGTTTGGTTCTTATTCTCAAAATCTCCAAACACCGAATAGTGATATTGATGTTGCTTTAGTAGTGGATAAAATTCAAGGTGATTATTTAAACTATCTTACTTTGATTTGGAAATTAGGCGGCGATTTAGATTCAAGAATTGAACCGGTTGTCTTTGAGGAGAACCAGCCGGACTATAGTGGATTTTTCGAAACTATAAGAAGCACTGGTATAGAAATTAATTGATTTAGATGCTTTAGATGACCAGAATAATCCCGCTTCGGAATATATCGAAATAAGTTTGGATAGATGGACTCCATCTGGCAGATGGAGTCCATCTGACGAAGTGCGCATCTACAACAGCTACGGCGAATGCGTAATCAATTACGAATTAGGAATTACGAATTAAGAGGATGTAAGGATGAATATTTCGCATTTGCTCGCGGGAATGTATTTCATTCAAATAGGAAATTATACAGAAAAATTTATGGTGGTGAGATAGGTCTAAAAAGTATCAAAAGGATTGTTGATTCTCGATATACTCGCTGATGAAATATGTGTGTATATCTGTGTGGTTCGGATGTCTTTATGTCCCAAAATTTCTTGGATAATCCTTATATCTGTTCCTTGCTCAAGCAAATGTGTTGCGTATGAATGACGAAGAGTATGCGGAGTAACATTTTTCTTTATGCCGGCATCTTTCGCGGCTTTCTTTACTATTGTCTGAATGCTTTTCGACGAGTACTTTGGCCTGCTCTGACCCTTGAAAAGAAACTCTTCGGGCTTATATTCTTTCCAGTACAATCTAAGAAGTTCGAGAAGTTTTTCTGAAACAGGTAAGTATCTGTCTTTAGCTCCTTTGGACTGTACGATTTTAATCAGCATTCTGTTTGAA
>CAZOBD010000101.1:11972-14299 GCA_964577665.1 uncultured Hyphomicrobiales bacterium | reverse complement strand
AAAACCGGAAGAGACCCCACCCCCGCCCTCCCCAAGGGGAGGGGGAAAAATTATGAATTCCTTTCCCTTGGGGAGGATTTGGGCGGGGCTTTAAAAAAATAAACAGATAAAAAAATGATTTTTTTTAAAATAATACTTGCTTTTTTCATATTTTCTGTTAATATTGTATATGCAAATAATATGGAAGAAGGCAGACATGCCGATTCCGTTTTTAAATCGTCAATTTATTTTATGATAGGACCAGCATTCGGAGCAAGCGCCTCAGATTTTTTTGAGGATTACAGAAAGTACATCGGAGGATATTATTCCGATTTTCTGACTCAGCCGGCTTTCTGCACTGGCACTAAATTTTTTATAACGGACAATATCCGTGCTGCGGCAGCATTAAGTTACATTTTTTCATCGGTTAATGAATCATACACTTTGGAATTTGAGTCAACTATGGGAAGACAGACAAGATTATTCAGCCAAAAAATGGACATACAATCCATACCCGTTATCTTGTCTGCCGAGTATTTCCCTTACGAAGAACAATTTAAAACCTACATAGGAGCCGGTGCGGGACTATGCTATACTAAGTTCAAATGGAAAGAAAGAGTTTACTCAACACTGCCGGAAGATAAGCGCACAGGCGGTACCTGGATAAGCGAAAAATCTGTTTTTCCGGCATTCAGAGTCTTTGCAGCAATTGACCTTGGTTTCGATAAACCGGACAAAGACAGCTTTGTTGGCAGCCTTATCTTCGAGATGAGATTTACTTACTTTTTCAGAGAATACAAAATGTTTTCGGAAGCTGCCGCGCAGCTGGAAGAAAAACCAGATAATCATGACAGGTATTATACAATTATTCCTTATTATCTCGGTCTTAACTTAGGAGTATCTTTTAATTTTGTAAAAAAATATGAACAGAATCTTAACAATCAGCAGCCGTAACAAGTTTTGGAACGATGACATGAATATGAAAGGAGGCTTTGCAGCTTAAAAGGCTGCGTGATCAGTATTGCGGCTGTTTGTATAAATCAATTATGTTGCTTTAATTAGGAGCCCGCTATGAAAAAACAAATCACTTTCAGGCACATGAATTCATCAGCATCTTTGCAGGATGCGGCTGAGAGCACCATCGAAAAAATCAACAAGTTTAACGATGAAATTACAAGCGTGGACATAACATTTAACAATGAAGCCGCAAAAACCGTTGACATTAAAGTCCGCGTCAACGGCTCTACTCTAGCCGCAAAAGAAGAATCGGAAGAACTCCATAAAAGTCTTGGCGAGGCAGAAGATAAAATAATCAGGCAGCTTAGAAAATGGAAAACAAAACACAAAGGAATATAAAAATATTTTGTTTTTCAAAAGTTTTTTATAAAATTACAAGGGGCATTAAGCCCCTTTTTTTATAACTATCGGGCAATTTCCATGCAGCAGTTAGAAAATATTAAGCCCTTTAAAAAGAAGGCAATAAAAGTGAGAGACCTGCTGGCTTCTCCGGCAAAACTGAAGCTTATCACGTCTGAGAATGGCATTGACAACCCAATAGCCGACAAGATTCTTTCACGTCCTCAACTTGCTCTTTCGGGATATTACGGTTTTTTTAATTACCGTCCGATTCAGATATTTGGTAACACTGAAAATTACTACCTTAAAGGACTAAAACCCGAGCAAAGAAAAAGGGCTTTCCGAAAGCTGGTGCAGCTTCCCGTACCCTGCATTATCATTACCACTAATCATTTTCTCGATCCGGAACTTATTAAACTGGCAGAAAGCAGCTCTATTCCCATACTGAAAACAAAATTCAACACTACCAAAACTACTCAGCTTCTTTCCGAATATCTCGGCGACCAGTTTGCTCCGCAGGCAGTTGTGCACGGCTCTTTCGTAGATGTTTTCGGCTGCGGACTGTTTTTTGCAGGCAGAAGCGGCATAGGCAAGAGCGAAATAGCGCTCGACTTAGTGGAGCGGGGCCATCGGCTTGTGGCAGATGACGTAGTTATGCTTACAAAAAAACGCGAATCTGTTTTAATGGGCACGGGCACAAGTCTGGTACAGCACTTTATGGAAATACGCGGATTAGGTATAATAGACATCAGGCAGATGTTCGGCATACGCTCTATCCGTTTTCAGAAACGTCTTGAAATGATCGTGGAACTGGAGGAGTGGAAAGACCCCCATCAATACACACGCACCGGCTTGGATGAGCAGCCCATTTACATAATGGACGTTGAAATACCCCGCGTGAAACTCCCCATATTCCCCGGTAAAAACATTACCGTCATAGCCGAAACCATTGCCATGAACTATCTGCTGAGAACATACGGATATGACTCGGC
>CAZOBD010000101.1:0-11872 GCA_964577665.1 uncultured Hyphomicrobiales bacterium | reverse complement strand
AGAAAAAAAATGAAAAGACGCATAGCCGTTCCTTTTTTTGCAGCTTTATACTCATTATCAGAAAAAACAAATTTTTCAGCAAACTTATTCAATGTATCTGAAAGCCATTTTAACGACATTGTGAAATCCGGAGAGTTGTCTTCTGTCATGGTTTTGTTATCAAAAAAACTAATTTTTGTGGCAAATTCAGGCATTTCATCACCCATAATGGCGTGATAATATAAGCGTATAGATTCAATTGAATTTCTAATACCTTTGGCTTGATTAGAATGAAATATACTGGTTTCCAGCATTCTATAAAAAACAAGATGCTTTTTTACTTTTACAAATTTACCAAAAAGAACAGCTTTATGCCACAGGGCAAGATCACTCGAAACTCTGAATCTTTCGTCATAAAAAAGATTGTTCTTAATAAAAACTTCCTTTTTAAGCATAACCGACGGCTGGGGCACAGGATTGTCCCATAATAGCTGCCAGCTTGCCGGGCTGTCATTAAGATTCGAAAAAGGATATACAATTATTTTGTTTTTATCATCAATGATAACATAGCTTGTGTAGCTTAGAATAATACTATCGTCATTTTTCATCAAATCAATCTGATAACGAAGTCTTTCATGGTGGCTGATGTCGTCGCTGTCTGCAAGCGCTATATATTTTCCCCTTGCTTCCTTTAGACCCCTGTTGCGGGTAAAGGGAACTCCCATGTTTTTCTCATTTTTCAGAAGTCTTATTCTCGAATCATCAAAAGATTTGATAATTTCAAGGCTTTTATCAATTGAGCCATCGTCTATTATTAGCAGTTCAAAATCTCTATAAGTTTGATTAAGAATTGACTTAACAGCATCTTCAAGATATTCGGCACTGTTGTAAACCGGCATAAAAACAGTAACTTCAGGCGTTTTCATATTACATGCTTTTCCATTGTAATTGAATCCAGTCATTGGGGTAATTTGATTTCCTCTCTGGTGCAAGGACTATTTTGTTTGAGTTATCCGATAGCCATGCTCCCCACCACGAAAAAGAGCTGTTGGCAATAATATGATGTTTGCAGTTTTTCATCAGTCTGATATCTTCGACATCATTCTTTCCCAGATTATGCATAATAAAATTTACAGGAAATGATGACTTTATATTGGACTTTGCCCAATCAGGATCATCTGAAAATACAAAATATACCGGATTCTTTATTTTTTTCTCAATAATTTTCATTGCGGAATAATAGTATTCCGCAGGCAAAACGCCATATCGTTTTTTGTATGTAGGATTTGAAACATAATCGCCGTGTCTTATATGAACAGAAACTGAATCGGCATTTTGAATTTCTTCAAGAAACTCCATATTTTTTCCTTTGGCTTCTTCCTTAAAGGTGAACTCTAAGAGTAATCTATCTCTAATATGCTCATAATATTCTTTCTTCCAGTATCCTGCCAGGTAAATATCCGAACTCAAATTGAAAAATTCATTTCCGATATAAGTCTCTGGATCGATAAATACTTTCCTTTTATCCAATGACTTTAGACTCTCAAATTTAGTTTTAATATACCTTAACAGCTTTGAATCTCTGTTGATTAGAAATCTGTTTATCTCCTTTTTTGATGCTCTTTCAGCAGAAATATTAAAATAATCAAGATAGTATTTTCTGGGGGTCAGGCTTTTGTGATAATCCTTTTCTGTCCAAGCATCAAGTTTATACTCCACATTATGATGCAATGCAAGCGCCAGCCCTGCTGAATACTGAGACATTTGGTTTCCTATTCCGCCAATTATTCTGGAGATGATCATTTTTTTTTAATTGGAATAAAAAGATAGAAATAATAGGAATAAATTTTTATACTAAAATTATATACTTATACTATAGTAATTCCTGATATTCTTAATTTGATTATCGTTAAGTTTATTTTCAACATTATGGAAGAATAAAGATTTATATTCGGAAGAATCTAAAAAAAATAATGGTTCAACAGGATAATCTACTAATTTACATTTAATCCCCTTCAAGAAACTCATATATTTTAGCCATACATCATCGGCATAAGGTGCCAATTTCATAAAAAGTTTTTTGTTTGTAACGTCGTGATGAAAACATCCGGGATAATATAAGACACCACCTACACCCGTTGGGAAAATATCCAAGGAAGGTTCTAAATCAGACACTTCCATTTCCCATTTGTTGTATGACAACAACTTACCCTTTCTGTTAAACTTCATTCTGTGAGCTCGATAACAACATATACAATCAGGAAATTTAATATAAGTTTTATATAAAGATTCAACTAAATTGTTGGGATATATAGCATCGTCATCTATTGTTATAATCAAATTTTGAGGGAACTTTTCTAAAGCAGGTATTATTTTTTTATATGACTTAATATCCTCACAATACTTAATCTCAAGTCCTCTATTTTGCATGTTTTTTAATGTTATTGGAATTGTATCATTGGAATACTCATCTTCAGCAAGCCATAATATCACTTTATCAGGTTTCATTGTTTGTTTTGCTATACTTTCTAAAACTATGAATACACTATAAATTCTTTGTTCAAAAGTAGTCAACGATACTATTATTCTCGGATTCCTTTGACTCTGTTCTGTAAGCATTGAATTATCCGACATTGCTTTTTCTTTCAAACTTTCAACTAACACTATTTTTCTAACTTCATTATTGAAATGTGGTAGAAACAGTCTCTTTATGAAAGGAAAAAACAAATATCCAATTAATGAAAATATTTTATCTTTTATTTTATTCCAGCTTATCATTAGAAATAATATTTTATAGTCAATAAAAACGGTAATATTACAAAATATAATTAATAAAAATTCAAAATCTATAATCCAATAAGGCAATTTCCCTAGCAAAAATAGTATTTATTAGTTGAACTTCCTTATTGCTTAATATATCCCGATAATTTCTTTTATCCTTTCTTAAGTTTCCATATGCTTTATATTTAGGCATTTTTAAAGGTTCTTGTAAACTAAATCTTTCTGTAAGATCTTTTAAAGCATTATCCATATCTTCAAATTTATATATTTTATCAACACATACTATTTTATTTATTGTGTACATATCAAATGCTTTTATTCGCTTCATACCACCAGATTTGATAAAATCAAAGATACTTCTGTATTTTTTGTCAGCTCCCGACCAATAATATTCTGAAATAGTTTTATCCCAAGGATTTCTTTCAAAGCAAAATTTGTAATATGAATCCCAGATATCAGGATGAATATATTTTTTTACTAATTCTGCAGAAATATGATGATAAAATTTATTTCTATGAAATTTTAAAAAAAGCAGAGCCCAATCCAATTTTGTATAATACTTAAAAGGTATGAAATAATTCTGAGCGGGCTGATATCCAAGTTTCTTTTTAACAATTTCCACATCTTTGGGATTTTCTGTAAAAATATCGTCTTTTCCACAAATTGAGGCTAATGCTATTTCAAGAGAAGTTCCAGCTGTTTTCCTATTTTTTATAAAAATAAATTTATGTTTATGTGATATAATCATTTTTTAGTCTCCTTGGTTTGTAACCCATTTTTTCTCCCATATTTCCTGCAAATAGGGAATATATTCTTCCAGAGTAGGAAGAAAAGGCTGTGTTACGTATATTTTTTTCTCCATAATTACTTCTTACGTATATATTTCTTTATGCATATTCTTTAAAAAGTAAAGTAAAAAAGTGTCTAACAATGTCGGAAAAGTTTGCTGCTCTGCGCTCGCTTTTGTTTATTATTCCAAAGAAAATGTCTCCTGTCTGCTTTTTACCAAGTGTTTCTATAAGTTTTCTGACAGCATTCATATCGCCGTAATTGAAAATAGTCTCTACTAAAAACTCATTGCCGATCTTATCAAGTTCTTTTTCTGATGTGTACCAGAAAAGATGTTTGTTCTCTTGAATGAGTGAAAATATCGCAGTTTTTTGTTGAGTCATTATCTTTATAATATTAATATTATATTTTCTTAAACCAAAAACAACCGCAGCCGTATTCTTCTGAATCAAATAATTCTTTTTTAGGATTAATCAGAAGATTTCCTTTTTTCGCTAGCATAGGAATTAAAGCGCATTCCATAAGTTTCAAGTCGGAGAAATAACTCATTATTTGATCATATGAATAAACTCTATGTGAATTATACATGATAACCGGCTTACCTACAGGAACCACAAATAGGAGATCTCCATTTTTAGCAAGAACCCTTTTTAGTTCATTGATAGCTTTCAAATCCCCTTCGTAGTCCATTTTATCACCATATCTTCCTAAACCAATATGTTCAATTACATGCATGCAAGAAATTGATTTAAGTGAGCAGTCTTTATACTCTAAATTAACCAAATCGCAGTCATATTGCTCAAGATTGGACAAGCCTAAGTCAGAAGACCTGAACTCGTGATACATAATTGGAACGAAGGCAGATATGTATGCATTGAATGCAGTACTTGAAGAAAAATCATAATGTTTAGCAGGTTTTATTTTTGCCAAAATTCTTGCAGCCCAAGCAGGATGAAGAGTATAATGTCTATCGAAACCCTGCTTAACTGTCTTGTCAAATAATGAAGGATAGATATTCTTAAAGTTCATTTTAAAACCTCTTTTTGAGTTCTTTCCTTCATTTTTAAATTTAAAATATTCGCTTAAAAACGCAGGGTATTTCCATAATGAAATTAAGGAAAAATATGTGTTTACAACAATAGGTTGTCTTAATAAGAATTTTTTCATAACAAAACTCCAAATTATTAAGTTCAAGGTTACGTATATATCCCTCTTTCCGAACTTTCTATAAAATCTATGCAGAGTTTTATCTCGGGGCTTATGTCGTAATGCTCGCGATAGCTTTTTATGCCGGCGCTTACGTTCATGCCCGAGTGTAGTATGTGTTTGTAAAAATTTTGTATTTCTTTTATTGTTTCGCTGCTGAAACCGCGGCGATGCAGTCCTATGATGTTTACTCCTTCTATTTTTCCCGGGTCGCGTGCTACAAGTGTGTATGGGGGAATATCCTTAACAACCTTAAGGTCAGCGCCTACATAGGCGTGGGCGCCGATTTTGCAGAACTGGTGTATTTTCACAACTCCGCCGAGCCAAACCTGCTCGTCTATGTGTACGTGTCCTGCAAGCTGGACGGAATTGCTCATTACTACTTTATCGCCTACCCTGCAGTCGTGGGCAATGTGGCTGTATGTCATTATCAGGCACTCGCTGCCTACTTTGGCGCTTCCGGTCTCGGTAGTTCCCCTGTTTACGGTAACGAATTCCCTGAGAACAGTATTATCGCCGATGAAGGCATAAGTTTTTTCGCCGTCGTATTTTAAATCCTGCGGTTCGGTTGAAATAACGCAGCCGGTATGGATCCGGCAGTTTTCACCGATGCGGGCGCCGTCTGCCAGAACAACATGCGATCTGATTTCAGTTCCGCTGCCTATTTCCACATCACTTTCAATAATGCTGTAGGGACCTATTTTCACGCCTTCGCCGATTTTAGCTTCAGGTGATACAATAGCTGTTTCGTGAATAAAATTTTCGCTCATTTCTTTTCCTCTTTTTTTACGACAGCCGCCTGCAGCTCTGCTTCTGCCGCTACTTCACCGTCAACGTAAGCCTTGCCTTTAAACATTGCAATACCGAACTTCATGGCTGTCATTTCCATTTCAATTATTAATTGATCGCCGGGTATAACCTGCCTGCGGAATTTGGCGTTTCTAACTCCTGAAAAGAATACCCATATTTTCTTGAAATCTTCGACTTCGTGCAATAAAATTAGTCCGCCGGTCTGAGCCATTGCTTCTACAATCAGCACGCCCGGCATAACGGGCATTTCGGGAAAGTGTCCTTGGAAGAAAGGTTCGTTAATTGTAACGTTTTTTACGCAGCGGACTGTTTTCTTCTCAAGGTCGAGGTTCATTACTTTATCTATCATCATAAAAGGATAGCGGTGGGGCATTATTTCCATAAGGGAATATATGTCTAAAATAGCTTTCCCTTTTGCTTCTTTGTATTTTCTGAGAGGCTTTTTCTTCAGATAAAGATTTCTGATTTTCTTTGCAAATTCGTAATTGCTGGCATGCCCGGGGCGTGCAGCAAGTATCTGAGCTTTGATAGGCACTCCGATTAAAGCAAAATCGCCGATCATATCAAGCAGTTTGTGCCGTGCGGGTTCGTTTTTGAAACGCAGACTTGTATTATTTAAAAAGCCGTTGCCGCCTGCTACCAGTTTTTCTTTCAAATCAAGCTGCTTTCCGAGCATATCAAGCTCATTTTCAGTAATGTCTTTGTCCATTATCACAATGGCGTTATCTATCTGACCGCCCTTTATAAGTCCTTGGCTTATCAGTTCCTGCACTTCCGAAAGAAAACAAAAGGTTCGGGCAGGTGCAAAATCTTGTGCAAATTCCTTGTCCAGATCAAAAAGTCCTGTATGCTGGCTGCCCAGAGCGGGATTGAAATAATCTATCATTACGGTAATACGGTAATCATTGGTAGGCAGGGCGACCATATCAACACTTTTTTCTTCATTTTTATAGTGAATAGTCTCATCGACGACAAAATATTCCCGGTCGGCTTGCTGCTCTTCAATACCTGCTTCCTGAAGAGCCTGTACATAAGGAAGAGAGCTGCCGTCGATAACAGGAGGCTCTTTGCCGCTAAGCTCTATTTTGCAGTTGTCGATGCGCAGACCTGCAAGAGCTGCAAGTACATGCTCTACGGTATGGATTTTAATGCCCTTATACTCAATAGTAGTACCTCTTGAAAGATCGGCAACGTAATCTACCAAAGCGGGGACTTCCACATTAGAATCTATATCATTTCTGACAAATTTGTATCCGTAATTTTCCCGGGCTGGATGGAACGTGATAGTAGTCTGCTCGCCTGTATGCAGTCCCGTGCCTGAGACCGATGCAGCCCTTTTTAAAGTCCTTTGCTTTTCTGCCATCTTAACAAAATTTAATTTTACAAAACGTCTGCAAACAAATTTTCAAGTTAAGAAATAATTGTTTCTTAAGGAAATTATTTTTTAGGGAAAAATTTGCGGGGATATTCAAAAAAGCGCATGGTGCCGTTCCGGTCGTCTATATCCGCCCATCTTTCTACTTTATGAAAGTCTATACAGACCGAACCGCATGTAGGTACGCTTTCAAAATAATTACCCGAAAGGTATGAGCACAGATGTGATATATCCGGATTATGTCCAAACAGCATAGTTGTTTTTATCTGGTCATCTATTGTCTGCAGCATACGGAGTATTTCCGAAAATCCGCTGTTATAGATAAGTTCTTTCTTGATGATTTTATTTTCCGGTATTCCCTGCTCTTTTGCAAAAGCTTGTGCAGTGGAAAGCGCTCTGACCGCCGGAGATGAAATAATCAGATCTGCTTTAATGTTTTTTTCCTTGATAAGTCTTGCCATAAAGGGTGCGTCTCTTTCGCCGCGTTTGTTCAGAGGACGCTCAAAATCGGAAAGATTTGCATTATCCCAGCTTGATTTGGCATGCCGTACTATTACCAGTGTTTTCATTATTCTATTATTCTCCGTAAGAAGTTGTTGATGATTCTCCAGAACCTGATGCAGAACGAATAAAAGCGCTGCCGGAAAAAAGTTTTTTCTCTGTTTCTATTACTTCTTTTACGTGTTCTGCCATTTTCAAATTTCCATTTTTAAGATAAGCATTTCTCAAAAGGAAGTAAAATTCTGAACGGATTTTGTTTCTTTCGTGTTGGTTTTTCACTTGAAGCCATGCCCTCTGGTCAAAATACGTCTTTAGTGTGTGAATAACACGCCGGGGGCTTTTAGAAGAATCTGCAGATGCCTTATTTACGGCTTTCCATAAAATTGTTTCGGCGCTGGCAGCCTTTCCTGAATCGAGTTGATTTGTCGTTTTTTTTGCACTGAACGCATTCAGCTTATTGATAATAGCCTGCATCGTAGATGCATCACAGAAGTTGAATTTTTTAAATTTAATAGGGATTGCAGGTCTCACCCTTACAGTTATGTTGTCAGGATCAGCAGTAAGATTGTTTTTCTCAAGCCGGTCAATGATATAAGCTGCTTTATCGTAGCTGAGGTTTGTCTTAACTAAAGCGAGACCGCCCCTTAGCATAAGCCCGCGGAAAAAACCTGTCATTTTGCCGAAGTGGTTAAGAATAGCCTGACGGATAAACTGCCCCTGATTGTATGTACGCTGAAAATCATCACCGCCGAGAACATTGCGGGAACGAAGCACCTGAAGCGTTTCCGAGCTTTGTCTGTATCCCAGCAGCTCGAGAATGCCCATAGCCTGAGAAAAGCCGAGCTCAACGTAATAGTGTATTCTGTCAAGTCCTGCTATCATAGCTGCTTCCTTGAAATAGGCTTCTTTGCCTTTTCGGGGATAGACGTTAGTCAGGCGGTTCAAATCCAGGGTGTCGTTTTCCTCATAGCCTGCGTCGGCAGGGGTATCACGAGGAATCGAAGTGATTTCGATAATTCCTTTATCAATTATAATGGAAAGGATGTGATTAGCATCAGCGTGCTTGTAAGCCGAGCCGAGACGAGAGTCCACTCCTATTACGGCAATATTGATGCGTCTACCGTCGAAAATTCTCCTTATCCTTCTGCCAGCCTGCTCGTCAATTGTATAAGGTACCTTCAGGTCTTCATATTTGCTTACCCTGATAATTTTAACTGCAGTGTCCTGATTAGTAGTAACAGCTTTGATAAAATTGCTGTCAATAGAGTTTTTTGCACTTGAGTGAACTATGCCTGCAGCAGCTTTCTGCTTTTCAAAAATAAAGGGAGAAGCAGCCCAGAATGCTGCTGTAACTGCGAGCAAGGCAAAAAGGAATATTATAAAAATATTTTTCTTTTTCTTAACGGTCATTTTTTATAATAATAATATATCCCTGTTTTTAGGTCTATTATGAAATTTCTGTTAATATGCTTAATACTCATTTAAAAAATTAAATTACTTCCTCAGTAAAAATATATAAAATCAATCAAATATAAAAAACAATTTTAAGTTAAAATTCAATTTTTTTCAATATGTTCTTTTTTCATTCTTTTTTTTTAAAATAAAAAATCGTATCTTTATTTTCTTAACTTTCTTATTTAAAAAACAGGAAGGAAACGGAGACAGAAATTTATGAAATATAAATTGATTCTTTTGACACTTATAATAATGCTGATAATAAGCTCTTTTAAGCTATTATCTTACAGCGGATACGGAGAACCCTCCAAAATGGATTTTCTACCCCTGCAGCAGATTACCGGCAGAGTTTCCAAAGCAGAAATTCTAACAAAAATTAACATTCCACTTTTTAAAGATACCGTTGTTTTAAAAAAAGAACGAACAGACTCCTGGTCTGTATTTGAATGGGTAAGATTTGAAAAAAGAGTTAAATCTTCCGCAGGAAAGACCGACACAACTTATTACTTTGGATGGGGGGGAGATACTTGGCAGAATTATCTAAAAGATATTACATTTTTAGGAAAAAACTCCAGACAGGATTCCGTGCTTGAGTTTACTTTTACTGAATTAGGCTGGGTGCTCTCCGGAAGGACGTATTATTATTACAATAGTCATTCTAAACCTCTGGAAAAAGTACATGAATGGATTGAAGACGGATTAATTATCAATGATTACCGCGTCAATTATTCTTACGATAATTCGGAACGTCTTACAGAAAGAGTTTCGCAAGTATGGGATCCTGAGAATGAAGAATGGGTGTATGATGAAAAAGTAACCAGAACTTATGGCGGCAACGGCTTAGTTCAGCAGCAAAACACTTTTCACTGGGAAGGCGAAATGTGGTCGGAACCTACAAGGATAATATACACTTATGATGAAAATGATCTTCTGGTCGAATACATCGAAGACCGTCTTGTCGGATTTTCATGGAGGAAAATCAGCGCCGCAGGCTTTACATATAACGAAGTAAATGAATTAAAAGAAGCTGTTTATAAAGAATGGCAAGATGAAAAATGGATCAATGACCGCAAGACAGTATTCGAATATGAAAATGGAGATATTCTGATAAAAGAACTCGGTTTCACATGGGTAAAAGCAGATGAAGAGTGGCGCCCCGCCTCAGAAATACTATTTGCAAGAAATGAACAGCAGAACACAGTAACTGAAACGGAAACCCATTATATCCCGGTTGACTGGGAAAAATTATTGCAAAAAAGGTATATTCACAATGAAGATGCATTAGTTGCTGAAGTATATCTGGATGTAGCCGAAAATAACGAGTATAAGAACGGCGCTAGAAAGTATTTTATCTTTGATGACAACAATAACATAAGTGAAATTATAGAGCAGAATTTCGAAAACGGGGGATGGGTTAACTTCGAAAGACGTGTATTGCAATATGACAATCAAAACCGCATTTCAGAAGATAAATACTATAACTGGACAAACGAAGCCTGGGTGCCTTCCCGCCTCAGCGAAATGACCTATAATGAAGAAGGATATAAAGAAAGCGAGCTGATTAAAATTTATATCAGCAACCAATGGAACACTGCCGGTAAAATCACTTTTGAATACAATGAAGACGGGCTGATCGTAGAAAGGGCTGTCTATTATTACAAAGGAAACGAATTTATATTAAACTCACGTGTCCTGATAACTTATACCTCTTTTCACGAACCGGAAACGGAATCCCTGCAGCTATACGACGAGGGCACATGGTATGACTACAGCATTAAATACCACCGCTTTGATCCTGAAAACAGATTGGTAGAAACTCAATGGGACTACATGGACTTCGATAAAGACAAATGGAAAACTGTATATCTTGATACTTACGGCTATGACGAAAACGGCAGAATGAGCATCTTTCTCGAGCAGTTTTATGATTCCGGCTCACTTGTTAATGATAAAATCACGTATTACATTTATGACCACATTGCAGATGTTGATGAAACTGAGTTTGTCCGAAAAGATTTTTTTATTTATCCCAACCCTGTAAAAAATATTGTAAATATTAATTTAAACGGCGCTTTTACAGGCGTATTAAGTTTGCTCGATTTGAAAGGAAATATCCTCGGAAGATTTGACACAAACGGTAAGTCCCTTATTAGTATAGGAACAGAAGATTTATCTGCGGGAATTTATTTCCTGCATATAAAATCTGGGAAGAATACTACGGCAAAACCTTTTGTTATATCAAGATAAATAAATGCCATACAAAAGTTTTTTTTAACAATTACGGGAGGAGAATTATGGACTTCAGAATTAATTCATTCACAAACGGAGGACGTATTCCGGAAATATACGCATTCGGCGCCCCTGCAGAGGACGGACCTTTCAGAACGGCTGACAACCGCAACCCACATCTTATCTGGGAAGGGCAGCCCGCAGGCACTAAATCATTTGCCATAATTTGCATTGACCCTTACGTGCCCTCAAAACCGGACGATGTCAATCAAGAAGGCAAGACGGTTCCCAAAGACCTTCCGCGTGTAGATTTTTATCATTGGGTGCTAACCGATATACCTGCGGAAATAAACGAAATAAAAGAAGGCGAAGCCAGCAGCGGAGTAACTCCCCGTGGAAAGGAACCCGGCAGAAAACCTTACGGATTAGAAGGCATTAACAACTACACCGACTGGTTCCAAGGAGATAAAGACATGGAAGGTTTCTATGGCGGCTACGACGGTCCATGCCCCCCTTGGAACGATTCAATCTATCATCATTACCACTTCAAGCTGTTTGCCCTCGATGTGGAAACACTCGGCTTGAGCGGCAATTTCCGAGGCGAAGACGTAATGAAAGCTATACAGGGACACGTGCTAGCAGAAGCTGAATGGGTCGGCAGCTATACAATGAACAAAGCCCTGCTTTAAGAGAGAAACTAAAATTTTCATAAAGAGCAGATAACAGAGCAAAAAAATATGAAACGAC
>CAZOBD010000100.1:0-14385 GCA_964577665.1 uncultured Hyphomicrobiales bacterium | reverse complement strand
TGTTGGACATCTGAAGAGGAAAGTATAAAAATAAACTGATGAAACATCCATGATTAGGTAAAAACACCCAAGGGGATGATTATCTGAAATGTTTTGTTGTCCATTATTCTAATCCAATTCAGAAAAACAGCTCTTCTTACTTTTTCTTAAAAAAAAGAAGAGGCTGATATGGCTGATTAATCTGGTGGTGTTTTCTGGTGTGGTGGTGATGGTGATGGACGCCATATCAACCCCCTCAATTGCAAATATAATCAATTTTTTCTAAAATGCAAATATGAATCTGCATTCAAGTAAAAAAAAATGCAATATGACTAAAAATTAATTTTATTCGTCGTATTTCACTGAGCATCCGTAAGCTTTGGTTCGGCTGACAGGAGCTTGTTTTCCTGCTAAAACCGCATCCAGAACTTCAACGAGATAATTTCTCGCTCCGTCAACATCATTTTCATCAGTTGTAGGTTTGTCATCGATAGCGCCGTGGTAAACTATTTCGCCTTCAGGATTTATAACAACGATTGTGGGAGTTGTTTTAGCTCCGTACTCTCTTCCGAGGTCCCCGCTTTCATCAACGAAATACATAGTCGGCTTTGCATTGTATTTTTTTAAGTGCTTGTTAATCATTTTATTATCAAAATGTCCCTGCCTGCCCGGCGCAGAAGAACATACAGAAAGCCATTTTATACCTTTTGCGGTATAATTCTGCTGGAGTTTCTGCATATTCTCAGTTTCGTAATGCTTTTTAACAAAAGGACATTGGAAATTAATCCACTCCAAAACAATCCAGTTTTCCTTATAATCGCCGAGAGTGTGTTCCATTCCGTGCGAGCAGCTTACTTTTATGTTTTCACCTTTCATGTCTCCTGCCTTTAATGAGATTAAATTCAGGGTAATTAAAGCTGCTATTAATGCAATTAATTTAAATGTTTTCATAATTCTATCCTATAATTAATTTTACAAAATTACTCTATTTGAGATTCTATATAAAGCGCTTTCTCAGTTCTGTTCCGAAAAATATTATCTTTCCCTACAAGCACACCGGTTACTTTCTTCGGCTCCTCTATTCTGTATTCATCAAGATGAAGAGTTATAGTTAACCCATTTTTATTTTCTTCTATTTTTGAAGATTTGCCGTGATTGAATATTCCGATATTAAGAGGAAAAAAAAGAAGACTTTCCGCATTAAATTCATATTGATCCTCATTTATTATTTTCAATACAACAGTCTCGTCTGTTTTGTATGATATTACTGAAAAATCATTAATCTTAACCGGGTACTTACTTTCATATTTCTTATAGATATTTTTCCATTTATCATTTTCAGAATTTTCCTGTGCTTGTTTCAAGGCAATACTGTCTCTCCCACCGCCTTTAATACACTTTTCTTTGCACATAAGCCAAGTGCATTCCGCTCGAAATATCAATTCTCCATTTTCTATCTTTTCAGGGGCTTTGAAAACTGTGGAAATTAAAACTTCTTTTTCGTAGCCGTAATTTGCAAAAACGGAAAATCCAAATTGGCTGGGGTAGGGATATTTTTGATTGATTATTTCAAAACCTACGGGCATTTCCCAGTCTATCACAGTCGGCAGACCCGCATCTCCGGGATTCTCCCAGTAAATGTGCCAGCCGGATTCCATTTTGAAAAGCACCCCAATTTCAAAAGTGGAACCCGGTTTTAAAGATTCATATTGAGGAATAATCTGCGCTGAGACTGCATCATCCCTAACCTCTGCTGAGGAATAATAAGTTGAAAAAAGAATTAGTGCAGCTAAAAATATTGTTATTATCATATAAATTATTATATATAATTAATCATGTATATAATTAATCATGTATCTAATTATCACGTCTAATAAGAAAAAATTATTTTATTTACATAGAAAAAATGTGTGATGTTTTCGATAGATTTTGTTATATTTTAATTTAGCCTCGCTTCGGCACGGCAGCAGCTATAAAATTTCCAATTTAGCTATTTTCAATGATGCATCGTCCAATGTTTTCCAGTTTGTAATTAAACCGGTATGGGGTCTGATTCTGGAATATTTCAAAGAAAGCGTCAACACTTAGAATCATTTAATTATTAAAAGATATGATTTTTGTTGCATTTTTAATAAATATTTCATACTTTTATAATAGTAAATAAATGTTTACCGGGAAAACACAATATGAGCAAGTACATAATCATTATATGTTTATTGCCTTTAAACTGTCTTTTATCACAAAACAGTGTTGACAGCCTGCTTGGTATTCTCCCAGAAAAAACCGGTTCTGAAAAAGTAAATGTTTATTTAATCCTTGCAAAAGAGCTAAGCCGCAGCAACGCAGATACCAGCCTTTTTTATGCCCTTAAAGCGCTGGAAACCGCTGAAAAGCACGGCAGCGAGGATGATATAGCCCACTCTTATCTCCAGATTGCTTTCTCTAATTATTTTGCCGGTAAATACGATACAGCGGAAGAGAATTATTTCAAAGCGCTGGAAAGATACGAGAAAACCGGCGATAAGCAGAAGTCTGCCGCAGTTTATAATGATCTTGGCATTATTTATAAAAATCAATCGAAGTATGAGAAATCGCTTGAGTATCATCTAAAAGCGCTGAAACTCAGAGAAGAAGAAGGTCTGCAGCAAGAAATAGCCGGCTCATTTAATAACATCGGAAATGTTTATTACATACTCGGCAATCATGAAAAAGCACTTAAAAACTTCAAAAAGGCGCTCGAGATAAAAGAAAAAACGGGAGAAGAGGAAAGACTGGCAAGTTCATACAACAATATCGGCATGGTATATTATGACATCAAAAATTTTCACAAAGCGCTGGAGTATTACAAAAAATCGCTCGACCTCGATAAAAGATTTGAAAATCCTCACGGAGTTGCTCAGACATATAATAATATGGCTAACGTTTACGCCGAAACGGGAAATCTGAAAAAAGCCGAAGAATATGCTCTGAAAGCAATGACTCTTGACAAGAAAATGAAGAATCATTACAGTTACGCTATTGATGCAATAAACCTCGGCTATACTTATAATGACATGGGCAATTTCAATAAAGCTTTGGAGACAATTGACATTGCTGTTGAAACATCACACAGAGAGAACTATCCTGCACTGCTGAAAGAGGCTTACCTTGCAAAATATATGGTGTATAAAAATATGGATAATCCCGTCAACGCACTGGAGTTTCATGAAAAATACCACAGCCTGAAAGACAGCCTTATGAATGTACAAAGGATGAAGCAGATAGAGAAACTAAAAATACAGTATGAAACAGAGAACAAGAACAAGCAGATTGAACTGCTGAAAAAAGAAAAAGAGATAATGAGCAAAGAGCAGAGGATCGAAAATATTTGGAGGACTGTCCTGCTTGCCGCCATCATATTAATTACTCTTGTGGCAGTTGTTTTTTTTCTTCAGTACCGAGCCATTAAAAAAACGAAGAATCTGCTGGAGGAAAAAAACAGGGTCGTGCATGAACAGAAAGAGCAGCTTGAAAATGCTTTAGAAGAGCTGGAGCACTCTAACAAAGCCATCATGGAAGATGCCCGGAAGCTGCTCATTTTAAACGAAAGAATTGCAAAATCCGAAAAGCATCTTCAAGATACTAATGCCACAAAAGATAAATTTTTCTCTATTATAGCTCATGATCTGAAAAATCCTCTGACTGCGCTGCTTACTTCTGCTGACCTCATCAATTTATATTTCGACAGGTTTGACAAAGAGAGTATCAAAAAAAATCTGGCGCGGCTGAGCGATATTGCACGTAAGCTTAGCACTCTTCTGGACAACCTCCTGCAATGGTCGCGGGCTCAGACCGGACATATAGAATATCTGCCCGAGCATATTCCCTTGAAAGACGTTATCTCAAGCTGCATTTCCGTGAACAGAGACTTTGCGATTCAAAAAAGAATAGAAGTAAAGTCGGAATATGACGGAGATATCCATGTATATGCCGATAAAAACATGATCAATACTATTTTGAGGAATCTCCTTTCAAATGCAATAAAGTTTTCAAACCCGGGGGGCACAGTTACGGTTGATGTTAAGGAAAAAGGAAAAATGGCAGAGATATCAGTATCTGACAGCGGTATCGGGATTAATAAAGAAAATCTCGACAAACTTTTCAAGATAGACAGCCAGTTTTCTTCACGGGGTACTGATAATGAAAAAGGCACAGGCCTCGGACTGATACTTTGCAAGGAATTTATTGACTATCATAACGGCAGGATATGGGCAGACAGTGAACCGGGCGAAGGAAGTACTTTTACGTTTGCCATGCCGGTTACAACAAAATAAATATTATTTCGTAAATTAGCGCATGGTAGAAATCAATAATTTACATAAGTCGTTCGGACCTAATTCCGTTTTAACAGGTGTGAGTCTTGAGATACCAACTGGTTCAACTATTTGTATAGTAGGCCGCTCCGGCTGCGGCAAAAGCGTTTTGCTTAAGCATATTGTAGGACTGCTATATCCCGACAAGGGCATCGTAAAAGTAGATGGAAGGGAAATAGCGGACATGCCTCGAAAAGAGCTTTTTCAGCTGCGCAGTAAAATGGGATACGTATTTCAAGGCGCCGCTCTTTTTGATTCATACACTGTTTATGAAAATATCGTGGTCGGTCTTTTCGAGCAGGGCATAAGAGATATAAACACACTGGAGGATGAAGCTGTAAGAGTCTTGACTGCCGTTAGTCTTCTGCCTGAACGGGATGCAGCGGGTGAGAAAGAATTTCATAACGAGTGGAGTATTTTAAAGGATAAAAAACCTTCCGATCTTTCAGGCGGCATGAAAAAAAGAGTCGGCGTTGCACGTGCTCTTGTAGGGAACCCCGATTATATTTTCTATGACGAACCCACAACAGGACTTGATCCTGTTACTTCCATTCAAATAGACAGCCTTATTGAGGATCTTACAAAAAAACTTAAGGTTACATCCCTTGTTATCACTCATGATATGTTTTCGGTATTCAAAATAGCTGAAAGCGTGGTTATGCTCGAAGGAGGCGTTGTACGGTTTAACGGTACGCCTGACGAAATGCAGTCATCAGACGATCCTTTTATGAAAGATTTTTTGCAAAGATACCTTTAATTTGTAATTTTTATTTAGCTTAAAGAGTACAATTTAGAAAAAGTTTATTTTTTGGAAAAAGGTACCTTAAATAAAAGAATCGTATTTATTGACCTGATGCGGGCTTATGCTATTCTAATGATGGTGCAGGGACATCTTGTAGGCGCTCTGCTTGCCCCCCGGTACAGAAATGACGAAAATCTTTTTTATTTTATCTGGCATTATATGACCGGCATTACCGCGCCTGTTTTTTTCTTTGCTTCTGGAACTGTATTTGCTTATTTGCTCAGGAAGCAGGAAGAGAAAGGCAGAGGATTTAAAAATCCGAGGGTTAAGAAAGGTTTCATAAGAACGCTGATGCTGCTCGGGATCGGCTGGCTTTTGCAGGTAAACTCCAGCTTCTATGAGTTTTTTGCCGCGTTTGACACTTCATATCTCGACTGGTTCATAGTTTCTCATGTGCTGCATGTAATCGGTATTGCCATTTCGATAATAGTATTGCTCTATCTGCCTTTTGCAAAAAGCGATTTTCCGCTTTTTACCGTTTTCATCCTTGCAGGCAACTGTTTTTTCCTGTTTTATCCGGATTTCGTCCAGACCGATTTTAATAAAATAATGCCCCGGTTTTTTGCAAATTTCTTTACAAAAGATAACGGCTCCGTCTTTACCATTGTCCCTTGGACGGGATTTTCTCTTCTGGGAGCTTCTTTCGGTTTGATACTCTACCGCTATAAAAAACTGATGAACAGCAGTTTTTTCTTTCTTATGTTTATTACTGCCGGCATAATATTAAGCTGGTTTTCGGGACATTTTTTGAATTTTTTTTACTACCTGACAGAGTGGGATAATCTTTTATATTTATATGAAAACAATTTTTTGTATTACAGGTTGGGACAGGTTCTTATAGTCGGCGGTTTGTTGGGAATAATTGCCAGAACCGTAAAAATACCGCCGATAATCACAAAAATTGGCAGCGAAACTCTTACTATCTATTTTCTTCATGCGGTTATAATATACGGCTCAATCACTACTTACGGGCTATCTCAGCATTTCGGGAAAACACTCGGTCCGTGGGAGTGTATATTTCTGGCATTGACAGTGGAAGTATTGATGATTTTAGCCGCTTATTACGCAAAAACTTTCCGAAATTACTTCAAAAGCCTTTTTAGAAAAGATACTGCAGGTAGGTAATAAACGCTTCATGAGACCCATTCATAGAAATTTTCCGGGGTAATTACATTAAATTCAGAATTTTGGTAATTCCCCGACCACGAAGCAGGAGCTTTTACTTTTTTCTTAGAAAACTTGACTTCAAAACCGAAAAGGTTTCCTTCTCTTTCTTCGACAAAATCAATTTCCTGCTTATCGTAAGTTCTCCAAAAATAATTATTAACAATCATTCTGCTGTTTTGCTGAAATTTGATTCGTTCCGAAATAGCATGATTTTCCCATAATATTCCCTTATCATTACGGTTTTCCAAGTAGTTGAAATTAGATAAAATAGCATTTCTAATGCCGTTATCAAAAAAATACCATTTGGTACTTTTGGTTAATTCTTTTCTGAGGTTTCTGCTGAATCCATCGAGCTTATATAGAATAAACACTTTTGTCAGCAGGTCAAGATATTTTTCTACAGTATTTTTGCTCAAAGAAAGACTTCTGCCCAGTTCACTGTAAGATACCAGATTTCCTGTCTGGAAGGCAATCATTTTTAACAGTTTCAGTAATTTTGCAGAGTTCTTGATATTCTCCAGAGTTAGAATATCTTTCAACAAATATGAATTTACGATTTCTTTTAAATATTCTGCTTTATCGTGATTATCTTTCAAATGAATCAGTTCTGGATAACTGCCATATACAAGCCTTTGAAGCAGCCTGTCTTTGCTTTCAATGATGTTTTCATTCAATCTGAATTCTTTTTCGCTAAAAGGAAATAAGTAAATTGTTTTTTTTCTGCCTGTCAGCGGCTCTCCGAAAGCGTTTTCAATATCAAAAGCTGATGATCCGGTTACAATGATTGAAAGACCATCCAATTCATCTATCATTAACTTTAAGATTTTGCCTATTTCCGGAACTTTCTGCACTTCGTCGATAATTAAAAGTTCATTGTCTCCGATTAGACTCTTATAATTTTCAACAGTCCTTCTTTCAAGAATCTCCCTTACAGCAAAGTCTTCTCCATTTAGCATTAATGATTTTCTGGATTGGGCATTTCTTATTTGCTTAAGTAAGACAGTTTTGCCTGTACGACGTGCTCCGAGTATAACAAGAACCTTGTTTTTTTCAATAGATTTCAGAGCCCTGTCAAGAATATCTCTTTCAATATACATAAATTACTCATTTAGGTTCTACAGCATTTTCCAATATACAAAATTCATTGTTTATTTCCAAATTCCGTCACTACAATGACCGTATTAATATTAATTCGGTCAGTAAATTGACGCAATTTAGATTTATTCTGTATATAGGTTCCGGATGGATTCTAAAAACTCCCTTTTGGAAGCTCTGAAAAAATGAATAGAAATAATGAGGATTATAAAATTGAACTCTTTTGGTAATATTAAGATAGGGAGCTTCCAATGTGAGATTAGCTTCGTTTGTCTCCGTTTCTCTGCGGTGCCGAAACAATATCGAAATGATAAACAAAATTAATTGTTCAGGAATTAAAAGATATGTTGAATGCAGAACATTGAGAGAATAAAATAAGATGAGTTATTATCTTTTTATATCCGTTAATTGATTTATCTCATCAACAAATCTGGAGACATCGGCATCTGAAAAGCCTTTTTCCTTTGCGGCAGATTCTAATGTGCCCCATATAGGTTCTCCGCATACAAGACATCTTATGCCTTCTTCCATCAAATAGGTAACCGATTGAGGAACTTCTTTTACCAAATCCTCAATCGGTACCGTTTTGTCTATCTGGTGTGCTGCCATGAAAATAGCTTTGATATATTCTTATTATGAATTTTGCTCGGTACTTGCAGGTTGTTTTTCTTTCTTTTCATTTTTTCCCGGAAAACCGGCTATCAGTCCGAAAAATGCTCCGTACAAAGTACTGATGTACCAGTTTGAAGTAATCGGGCACGATCCGGAATTGCAGCCTATGAAATAATAGTAAGCATATCCGAAGGCTGCTCCTGCAATAATAAACAAAGTAAGTTTCAAAAACTTATTCATAATCTTCCTGCTTTTTTTAGTTATTTGAAGGAGGTTCAACTCCCAAAACCTGTTCGAAAGCCTTGACGAACCATTCTTTGGTATTAGCTCCTACTGCCATTTGCGGTTTGCCGTCAACCGGTATGAAAAGCAGCGAGGGTATGCTTCTGATGCCAAATGATGCCGCCAGTTCTTTTTGATCTTCAGTGTCGATTTTGTAAATGTCAACTTTACCGTCATATTCCTTGGCAAGTTCTTCTAAAATGGGTGAAACCATTTTGCAGGGTCCGCACCAGTCTGCATAAAAATCAATGATGGCAGGCTTATCGCCTTCAAATTTCCACTCCTTGTTTTCATCAAAGTTAAAGATTTTCTCTTTGAATGTGTCCATTGTCAGGAATTCCATAATTCTCCTTTTAATTTTTTTTAAATAATTTTTTAGAACATGACGTAAAACAAAAAACTATATTGCTGAATAAGAATATAGTTCTCGAATTATTTTCTTTTTAATATAAACTAAGTTAGTGTACGAATATTTTATATTTTGATAAGATTTCATTGAAAGATAATAATATTACGACTGAAAATTCTATGAAACATACATGATAAGAAAATCACATAAGGGGATGTTTATTTAAGAGTTAATGCAAAACAGAGTTTTGAAAGAAAAGCACATTCCCAAATCGGAGTTTGGGAATGAGATGCGAAATGTCATTCTGGACTTGTTTGAGATTCTTACGGATGAGGAACACACCCCTTAATCACCTCTTGGGGAGGGGATGCACAATATGGAAGAAAAAGATGTCCAGCATCTGGCAGATGTCGGACATCTGAAGTATAAAAAAATAAACAGATGAAAAACCTGAAGAGACCCCACCCCGGCCCTCCCCAAAGGGAGGGAGATTAAGAATGTAGTTCCCTCCCTTTGGGGAGGGTTAGGGTGGGGCATAAAATAATCAGATGAAACAAACTGTTTTTTTATGTAAACATCTTTTTGAATATTAATCGAAGTTACTTAAATTGTCAAAAATTTAAATACTATGAGTGAAGTAAATAATGGAAAAACAGAATAATCTTTTTAACATAAGCGGCAAAGACCGGGCTGAAAAAAGAATAAAAGAACTGAGAAGCGAGCTGAAAAAACACGATTATGCTTATTACGTTGAAGCTCAGCCGGTTATTTCAGACAGGGAGTATGACAGGCTTTTCAGCGAACTTCTGGAATTAGAGAATAATCATCCCGATTTGGTTACGCCGGATTCTCCGACACAGCGAGTCGGCGGAGAGCCTCTTAAAGAGTTTGAAACGGTAGATCACCGCAAGCCTATGCTGAGCCTTTCCAACACCTACAGCAAAGAGGAACTTGAGGATTTTGACAGGCGGGCAGGCGAGCTTCTTGAGGAAAGAAGTTACAAATATGTTTGCGAGCTGAAATATGACGGAGTTGCGGTAAGTCTTCGTTACAAAAACGGGAAGCTCGATGCGGCGGTAACACGCGGAGACGGTTACCGGGGAGACAATATTACGCAAAATGTAAAAACTATCAGGTCAGTGCCTCTTGCTGTTAATCCTGTATCGGTTAACGGGATAGAGCTTAAAAATTTTGAAGTCCGCGGCGAGATATATATGAATATCCCGGAATTTTTGAGGATAAACAGAGAGAAAGAGGAGCTTGGAGAAAAGACTTATGCCAATCCGAGAAACTTAACGGCGGGTACTTTGAAACTGCTCGATTCATCACTCACGGCGCAGAGAAAACTGGAAATGATTACTTACTGGCTGGATACCGATGAAACCAGTTTAACATCCCACTATGAAAATATCAAACTCTTAAAAAAACTCGGTTTTCCTACCGGTAAAGCTTTGAAGCTCTGCTCAAGTTTAGACGAAGTATTAGATTTTATAAATGAGTGGCAGGGAAAGAGAGAAAATCTTGAGTTTCAGATTGACGGCACCGTAATAAAAGTAGATAATCTCAGGCAGCAGGATGAGCTTGGTACCGTTGCCCGCGCTCCCCGATGGGCAATTGCCTATAAATTTGAAGCGGAAAAGGCTGAAACAAAGCTGAACGATATTTTTATACAAGTAGGGCGTGTCGGTACGGCAACGCCCGTAGCGGCGCTTGAACCCGTTTTTCTCGCCGGTTCAACCATCAGCAGGGCAACACTTCACAATGCGGATTATATCAAAAGTCTTGATATCAGAATTGGTGATACAGTAATCGTCGAAAAGGGAGGTGACGTTATCCCCAAAGTAAGCGGTGTAATTCTCGAAAAGCGTCCTGAAGATTCAAAAGAGTTTGTTTTTCCCGGGCTTTGTCCCTGCGAAAGAAAAAAACCGCTGCACAGACCTCCCGGCGAGGCAAACTATTTTTGCGAAGATCCTGAGTGCCCCTGGCAGATAAGAAAAAGGATAGAGCATTTTGCATCCCGTAATGCTATGGACATAGAAGGACTGGGGGGAAAAGTTGTAGAGCAGCTCGTAGCAGGAGGTTTTTTAAAAACAATTGATGATGTTTATTCATTGAAAAATCATAAAAATGCTCTCTTAAATCTTGAAAGGTGGGGAAAGAAAAGCGTTGAGAATCTTTTGAAAGCAGTTGAAGACAGCAAAAGCAGGCCCCTGTCGAATGTTATTTATGCCATAGGGATACGCTTTATCGGTGAAGGAGCTGCAAAACTGCTGGCTAAGGAATTCCGTTCTATTCAAAGATTATCAAAAGCAGGCAGAGAAGAACTCGTTTCAGTCCGCGATATCGGAGAAAAAATGGCGGAATCGGTTGGTCACTACTTCAGAAATGAAAACAATTTAAAAATAATCGACGGTCTGAGAAAAGCAGGTGTAACAATGGAAGAAACTGCCGAAGAAAATGAAAGCTTCGTTAAAAAACTTGAAGGAATGACCTTTGTTCTTACGGGAGAGCTTGAAAGCATGACCCGCCGGGAAGCTAAGGAAATGATTGAAAACTACGGTGGAAAGGTAACCGGATCTGTCAGCAAAAAGACCGATTATTTGGTTGCAGGGGCAAATCCGGGAAGTAAATATGATAAGGCTGAATCTTTAAGAATAAGTATCTTGGATGAAAAAAGCTTAAAAGAACTTTTAGCCTAAAAAATAAAACGGAATCCTGCTTTCCACACCGGAGCGCTAAATTTAGACATGAAAAGAGGACCCCGTTTTTTTGTATGCTGTTTTTTATGCAGCAACGATTATTCTTTTAATATAAATTTTATCTTTTGAAATAAATTTCAGATAATAAACACCTGCGCTCAGTCCACTGACATTTATATTAATAGTATTAATTATTTGTCCGCCTGTTTCGGACGCTATTGCGCGTACCTTTCTGCCCTGTATGTCGAAAAGCTCAATATTACTGAAAGAAATATCTCCCTTTATTATGATTTCTGCTTCGTCTCCGAATATCGGATGGGGGATTACCGAGATATAATTTTCGCCGGACAATATTTCTGTAACGGATTCTATTTCTGCATCACCCGTTCCCCGTATAAAAAGGGTACTGTCGTCAGGAGCATCGCTTACTATTGTAATTTCCTGCTCAAAAGTTCCTTCCTCTGAAGGGAGAAAGCAAATGGAATAGAAGGGAACTTTTTCTCCCGGTTTAACCTCAAAAGGAAATTCAGGTTCGGTAGTAGAAGAAAGAAGGAAAGGCGGTTTAATCCCTTTAATATCTTTTACGTTCAAAACGGCGCTGCCCGGATTTTCAATTAAAAATCCCGTTTCGTAAATATCCTCATAGCAAATCTGATTTCCTGTTTCAACGGTTCCGAATTCAATATTCTGGAATGCTATATGCGGCATTGTGCCTTTTCCTTTCAGAACGACATGATAATCAATGCAGACAGAACTAATAAAAACCGTATCCGTATCAAATTCAGTTTCTTTTTTGGATTCCTCAAGAGGCATATAAGTATATTTAATTTCTAGTGTATCGCCCGGTTCCAATGTATGAGGAAGCTCAATATCTTTTAAGCTGAAAACTGCTCCGTATTTTAATTCAGCGCTCTCTACCGATACAGATTCTGCCCCGTCATTAATTATTCTAAAGGAACTGTCTTTGGATGTGCCTACACGTGTCCTGCCAAGATCAGCGGATTTAATATTGAAACGCAGATGCTCAGGCTCGTAAAAGACGGAGTCGAAGTTTAAGTTTCCGGCTCTGTCCATGGCAACAAACCATGCTTTGGCGGGTTTAAGGGGGTCATTTACTCTCAATGTGAATTTCTGGGATGCAGATTTTAATTCGGGCTTAAAATCTTCGGGATTAATCAGTTGGAAATCGTAATTATATGAACTGTCGTACATAAATATTTTGCTGATACCTTGGTCAAAGTTGCCTGCAATATTTTTTTCGGTAACTTCAATATCGAAGTTTCCGCAGTCTTCTTTTTTTATAAACTGAGGCGGCGAACTGTCTTCTTTGTCTGTAATTTTTGCTCCCATTGCTATTGGCCAGCCGTAAGCATTCATCATGCTGAATCCGTTCATGTAACCCCAGAACCTGGTTTCTGAGGAATAAAGGGAATGCGCCCCTGCTTCCAAATCGATGCGTACCCAGTAAATATCCGTGCCGGGTATCTGATTACCGATAACCGAATGCTTATGGGTAAGCTGTTCGCCATCGAGATAAACTGAGTTTATTTTTTTATGCTTCGGATCATTGGGATCGCCTATTATCATCAAAGTAAGCGTATTGTCGGAAAAATCTTCCAGCGGCGTCTGGAAAACAGCGCTGTTGACGAAATTAGAAATTGGGGAAACATTTACCATTAGGGGACTCCAGTTGTAATTATTATCCCACGGGTAAGAATACGCATACTGCATCAGCATTATAGGTTTGTCAGATTCCCATACTGCCAGACCTCTTATTGACTTGGCGTCGTGTCCTGTCCAGCTTGCAATAGTCGCCTGATTGTATTCACTGAAACTTCCTTCTTTTTTAAGATAAGTAGGCCAGTTGCCAATGAGTTCGCCGCTTTGGATATCATAATACTTACAGGATACATTAGTGGCTGCTTCTTTTGAGACTACTCTGAAAAAATCACCTTCGCCTTTATTGCTGCCTGAAGGAGAGCGGTCGTATTGAACCGTAACAAAGCGCGTCCCCCATGTATTTACAGGAGTAAGCATTTCCATGAGAAAATCGTTGTCCATAGGGCATTGAGAAGGGAGCATTGTGCTCATGTGGAAAGAGACTACCCCTATGGGTTTATTTGCAGATATGGAAGTACCTGTCAGGTCAAAAAGACCCTTTGTTTTTCCGTCGCCGCATATCATATAAGTTTGCCCCGGAGAAAGCTGAACCTGATAACTGTCTCCAATGTCTCTGCCCTGCTGACCTAAGGTCTTTGCCATGCCCTCGCCTTTCCCTTTGAGAGTAATATTCACTCTTGTACCCTCTTCTGAAGCCATTACTATAAAGCCTCCGCCGTTTTCAAGAGTGTACCAGCCAAAGCTGCCGTTGAAATCATAGTATGAACAATGTGTATATTCACTGCCCCAGGATGAAACAGGCAAAGCCGAATAGCCGTCAGAAGATCGGCTGCGGTTATTAAAAACAAAAACAGAAACCGGTTCTTCCGATGTAATATGAATGGCTTTGTATGTTGTTTCGTCGCTTTCTTTTACTTCCATAATCGAGCCGAAATCATTTTTACTGGTAGAAAACAATGCAGGTTTGAAAGCCTCGACCTGTCTTGTAATAAGAAATTGATCTTCAGCTTCCACTCTTACCGTTGTATTTTTCACGGAAGTAACGATGATATCAAGACCGTTGAGAGATAAATGCCCCTCGTGAGGGGCATTCGGCGGAAAAGCCACCCAAAACTCCGTTCCCATCGCCGCATGGTCAAGACAGTAGTTAACCGGAGGTATGTTTCCCTTTTGCAGAACAGCATTTTCGGCTGTTTGTTTTTCTGCGTAGGAATTAACAGAAAAAATTAAAAGAAAACATAAATTTAAGATTAAGTATATAATTATTTTCATACTTGGTTCCCTTCAAGATTTATGTACAATTTGGACTTTTTACTCTTCATCTGTTTATTTTAAGCCCCGCCCTACCACTCCCCAAAGGGAGGGAATTCAACGATCTTGCTCCCTCCCCTTGGGGAGGGCCGGGGTGGGGTCTCTTCCGGTTTCATT
>CAZOBD010000099.1:0-14467 GCA_964577665.1 uncultured Hyphomicrobiales bacterium | reverse complement strand
TTGCCATCGCCTCATTGGTGGGCTGCGAACATGTTCTTACTGTTACGGTTTTGTTGTCTTTGGTCTTCTGCGAGACTGTGCAGATTTTCTAAGTGTTCATGCTGCGGACTATGCTGCCGCCAGTCAAGGCGGATGCCGTCTGATACTCTCTCGTGCCATTATTTCTCCCTGCTAATTTGTAAAATCAAATATCAGGAGATAATGAATTATTTTGAGAAAAAGGTTGAATTTTTTCGTGGTACACTATCCCGAAATGGGTGGTACACTATGAGCGAAATTTGCAAATGAGGATTTCACTCAATTAGACGCAATTGGATTTAATTCTGCTTTAGAAGAATTTGATAAGGATGGTGTATGGCTGGATAAATATAATAAGATTATTATACCTTATTCGATATTAAATGAAAGTTTTTTAGAGGGGTCAAGAAAACCCAAAAGAAAAGGTATTATGCAATTAGACCCAAAACCAAGTTTTGACTTGGTAATTGTTGATGAAGCCCATAGGATAAGAAATACTGAAACTTATGCTCATAAAGCAATCAAATTCCTAATTGAGAACTCTGATGCCGCATTGTTTTTAACTGCAACTCCTATTCAATTGGGTGAAGATGATTTGTTTAATCTTTTGAATGTATTACGACCTGACTATATTATCGACCAAACATCATTCAATGAATTGACCCAACCAAATACATTTATTAACCGAGCTGTAAATATTGTCAGAGAAAAGAGTCATGAATGGAATAATAGAGCTTCTGATGAACTCATTAATACTCTTGATACTGAGTGGGGTAATAGAATATTTCCAAATGACGAAACATTTAAAGATATTACTAATAGATTAAATAACAGCAGTATTTCTGATGAAGAAAGAATTGCACTGATGCACGATATTGAACAATTGCATACCTTGAGCGACCTGATAAACAGGACACGAAGGCTTATGTCGCCCCTTGTTCATTTTGTACCATTCAATGACATAGTGGAATACTTTTTTTTTACGTCGTAGCCAAGCTCCCTGGAGCACATTTCAAGCGCCTTATCGAGAAACTCTATCTCCAACTGCTTTTTGCCTACGCTCCTTTCAAGCTCCTTTATTCGCTGCATCAGTTTTTCGATTTTTGTTTCCTTGCTGTCTGATTCCATAACTATTCTGGCTCCCGTTCTTTTAAAAGATGAATATAATGACAACCAATTGTAAACACTGGTACTTGATACATGATACAAATTTACAACATCTTTTATTGTCAGGCGCTTATTTTCTATCTCTTCTACCAATTTTCTTTTTAAATCCTCACTAAAGACTCGCATTGCTCGTGGTTGAAATTTTGTTTTGTTTGTTAATGTAGTTTTTTTCATTGTTCCATCCTGTTTTTGTTGTTTAAAAAGTCAACCTATTTCAGGACAGGACAGTTTCATAAGGCCTGAATGTTCTTGCCTCAGTATGAATTATTTTATCACAATAACGATAAAAAGCGCTTTGTGATCCTTTATAGCCTTTAGAGATAATATCCTCAAGCACCCTGCTTTTCCGAAGATGCCTTTGGCTTAAACCTACATAAATATAATTCTCAAACGGCTTAATATCAGGATTGATTTTGCTCTCTCGCTCATATCTCGGCGCTTCCTCAGAACGAAGAGCCGATTTGACTGTGTTTCGGCTTACTCCCAATAATCCTGCTATTTTACGGGTTCCAAGATTTGGATTCCGCTTCTTCAGGTTTTTAATAGTTACCCAATCTTCCATTGTAATCAACTTTCCTGTCTCCTGCTTTTGAACTTTGACAAAATTCTATGCAGGTTTTTACTATCAAATGGTGGGTCAATTTTCAGCGGGAAAAGAGGGTCAGTTTTCAGTGGGAATTAATAGCCCCGTTTAGTCCAAGAAGCTCGCACTGCCGCTTGATGCTTATTTTCTCCCGACTTCGGGGGTCAATTAGCGTAAGTCATTGATATATATAATAGTCAACTTTTGCGTAGGCACTACACAAATTTTTGGTCTGGAATATTTTTCTATGGAGAATTAGTTCAGCGGATATGGAGCAGCGCTGATCTTCATCCCCATTGTCTGGTAGATATTTCGGATTTTATCGGTAATCTTGGAAGGTATGCAGTATCTTTTTTCTGACTTTGTATCTTTCAATATACTGGTTTGAACATGTATTAATTCATTCCTGATTTCCTCCGGCGACATCTTGCCGTGGATGGCAGCTACTCTGTAACTCAAATGTCTGATAGATGTTAGCGCTATAAAGCATATTGCTATATGCGCCCTTACTCTCTTTGGTGTCCAATGGTAAATGGGTCGTATCCGCAAGTCATGCTTGCTCAGGCGGAAACATTCCTCTATCTGCCACAGGCTCCGGTAATGATCAAGGATTTCCTCCCTTGAATGTTCTTCTAATCGTACCAGTTCATCATTGTCAAAAGCGGTACCGACGTGCCTGACAATACGCTGTGAAAACTTTTGCAGTCGCGAACGGATTGAACAATTTGAACTGCTTTTTTAGGGCTGTTCTTGGATTCTTTAACTGACAAACCTAAGAATAAAAATGAGAATGAAACATAATTGCATATATACAAAAAAAATCGAGAAAGTCATGCTATTATTATATTAGGCACTACTTTTCAAAATCTGAAAATGGTTTAGAGCCAGAGCGGCTTAAAAGGGGGTTCCTCTATTTTGACCTTGGAAGTCGGGAGTTTGAGTTGAAACTGTCCTATCCAAATCAGAGTTTGGATAGGAGGATAATAATTGCTTTGAAAGCAACTTGGTATAAGGTAGGTTCGAATCAATTCATCCCCGAAGTCAGGAATATCGCAAAACTCGCCTCCAAAAAAATTAATTCTTTTTTTCGAAAGCAGTTTTTATCTTCAATTTCGATTTTAAGACATTAAAATTTTTCTTACACCTAATGTTTCCTAAATTATTTTCCACATTCTGAGGAGACTCCAAATAATTGCAGAATATAGTTGTTTTTAGCGGGCATGTAGGTAAGTTGGGTTAATTTTCACCGTGTACAACCATAATGGGTTCTGCAATCTTTCTGACTTTTGAAGCATGGATAAGCTTCATTAAAATCATATCGGTAATTTCCGTGCCTTTTTTGACGAGTACATTGCCTTTGGTGTCTCTTATTTCGCGAACAACAATCATACCAATTCTTAATTCTCTGAATTTTATAGATGTTACAGTGTGAGCAGGCTTTTTGCCCTGCACAATCAGCTGAAGAGCGGCTAACATTTTCGGATCATATTTATTGGCGTTTTCCTGTATTTGCATAAAGGCGTCCTCCGGTGTATTATCTGTCATTAAAAGATAGCCAAAATCGTCTATAAGTTTAAGGATACGGGAAACAACCGGTATCTGCTCTCCTTTCATTTTTGAGCCGGGAGAGTTGCTGCCGTCATAGTTAAGCATCTGAAATTCCACTGCTTTTGCAATATTTTCCAGTCTTGGGATTTTTCTTAAAAGCAAAGCTCCAAACTCAGGATATGAATTAAAAAGTTTCAAATCTTCCTTATCAAGTTCTTGACCCTCAGCCCGTTTTTCCATTATTTCCTGTGGAACAATTATGCAGCCCAATTTTGAAAGCATCAATGCAATTTCAAATTCCCAGTTATTTGGTATTTTAAGTATCTCGGAAATTCTTCTGCCGTATTCTCTTAACTTGCTGACTTGTCTGACAGCACAGGGTTGTATCTGCGACTGCATTTCTATCAAAATGTTAATCACGCCTTTCAGGGTTTTGTTTAAAAGTTCTTTTTCCGATTTTTTCAGTCGGAACATTTCCAGAGAATCATTAAGCACATTTATCAAATCCTCTGTAGGGCATGGCTTAGTCAAAAAGCGGAAAATATTGCCCCGGTTAACCGCATCAATGGCTAACTGCAGGTCGGCATGACCGGTAATGATAATTCTTATTGTATCAGGATATGCCTTTTGCACCGCCGAAAGAAGCTGTACGCCGTCCATTTGCGGCATACGAAAGTCCGTAACGACTGCCGCCACTTCTTCGCTTTCATTTAAAATCTCAAGGGCTTCCCTGCCGCTTGTAGCCGTTTTTACGTTGAAATGCCTTCTCAGATTTCTCTTATATGCAGAAATCACATCATATTCGTCATCAACAAACAATACATTTTTATTCATTTTCAAACCCAGAAAAATTATTCATCAGATAGTTTATACATTTAAATAATTATTGATAACCTCATAAAAATCAATTTCGATTTGCAGTTTGTCCAAGTAGTTAAAATCAAAATTCAATCTTTTGCTGAGATATTCTCTTATTCTTTCATCTTCTCCGGTATCGTAAATATCATAAAATCCTTTTAAAACAGCCGAATCGGAATTAACAAGCTGATTTGAAATATAAACAGCCAGCAATGGCGATTCTTCATAATTATTACATTTTGCGGGAAAATGATGATACGCTGTTGCCTGCACGATAGATTCGGGCAGTCCCCAAATACTCAGCAGATACGCTCCGGCTTCGGCATGGTTAAAGCCGAAGGAATCTTGTTCATTATTTACCATTTTTTCGTGATCGCTAATTTTCATGTAGCTGATATTATCCGGTTTTCTTATTAATATCAATTTGCCGAGGTCATGCAGCACGCCGGCAAGAAAAGATTTATCACTTATATCCTTAGATAATCTAAGAGTTCTGCAGACATTTTTGCATGTATTGGCAGTTTTCAGGCTGTGTGTGCCTATCTTTTCGATTTCTCTTCTAATTGTTGGCGGCACTTTTTCAACATTGAAAGTGCTTACATGCATTACCAAAGCTTTTAAAATATTCACCCCCAAATATGAAAGAGCTTCCTTTATTCTTGTAACACTCATCGGGAGACCAAAAAAACCCGAGTTTACAACCTGTAGTACTTTAGCAACAAGAACAGGGTCGGTCTGCACTAACTCGGCTATTTTATCAATGGAAAAGTCTTCCTTGGATATTTCTTCTTCGAGTTTCATATACATATCCGGCAGAGTCGGTATATCTTTTATTCCTGCAATGAACTTAATCAGATCAGGATTATCGAGATATGATTTTGCATTGTATGTATAGTTTATTTTTTTTATTATAGTATCTCCATTAGTTGGTTTGGTCATAAACTGATGCGCATAGCGTGTTGTTTTCAGAATCATTTCCTGATTTGAATACCCCGATAGCACTATTCTTATTACCTGTGGGTAGTTTTCCTGAACGAACTTAAGCACTTCTGTACCGTCCATTTCCGGCATTCGAATGTCGCATACGATAACATCAATGTCATGATTCTTAATTTTCTCAATAGCTTCTTTTCCCCCGTAAGCAAAATACATTTTCCACTGTTTTCTCATGGAATAGAGCATCCGCCTTATACTGTCAATTAGGTCAGTGTCGTCATCCACAAAAAGAACGCTAATTTTCAGATTACTTTTCATTTTCATTCTCCTTTTCGGCAGGCAGAAATATTTTAAAAGTAGTGCCTTTGCCTATTTCAGATTCAACAATTATTTTCCCATTATGCTTTTCAACAATAACATCGTGGGAAATTGCCAGTCCCTGACCTGTGCCTTTACCGACTTCCTTGGTTGTAAAAAAGGGATCGAAAATACGGTCTATTTTATCCTTTTCAATCCCCTTGCCGGAATCGCTTATTTTTATGAAAACCATATCTTCTTCTAAGCCTGTTTGTATGTTTATTGTGCCTTTATCAAGTGCATTTTTACCGTGTTTTTCTTCAATGGCATGTGCGGCATTTATAATCATATTAAGTATCACTTGATTGATTTCATCTAAAGAACAGAGCACTAAAGGCAGCTCTTCGGCTAAATCGAGGGTCAAATCAGCGGCATATTTCCATTCATTCTTTGATATTGCCGTAGTTACTTCAATGCCTTTGTTTATGTTTGAAAGAGTTTTCTTTTTCCCCGAGGGATGTGCAAAGCTTTTCATTGCTTTCACTATTTTGCTGACTCTTTCAATGCCATTTTGAGAGCGGTCAATGGCGATAGGTATCTCCTCTTCCAAAAACTCAAAATCAATCTCTTCTTTAAGCTCGGCGTACTCATCTTTAAATTTGTAAATATCAAAGTTTTCGCTTAGCTGAACAGAAGTATCTGTAAGACGTATCAACTCGAGCAGGCTTTCGAATCCGTCCTTAAGGAAAAAAGTATTATCGCCGACGAACTGAAGCGGTGTATTTATCTCATGAGCTATTCCTGAGGCGAGCTGCCCTATGGATTCCATTTTTTGAGAAAGAGCTTTTTGGGTTTCCGCTATAAGCTGCTCAGTAATATCATTGAAAACAAGGACAATGCCTTTGAAGTTTCCGTATAAGTCTCTTATTCCCGTTATCTTTATTTCAAGTATTTTTCTTTTTCCTGAATTGGTTAGTATTGTCAATTGAAGTTCGATGCTTTCTCCTTTGTTTTTGTTTTGTATCATATCAATGGGATTGAACATCACTTTGTTATTATCGTTATCTATCGTCTGGAAAGCATCAAAAATGGTTTTTCCTTTGACTTCTTCATTGGTCAAATCCAGAATTTCTCTTGCTACTCTGTTGCTAAGAAGTATTTCACCGTTTTGCTTTGTTGTGATCACTCCGTCGGCTATGTTTTTCAGAGTTATGCTGAGTTCTTCTTTCTCGTTGGCAAGCTGCTCTTCAATTTTCCTGCGTTTCGCTTTATCATAAAGCGAATCGAGTCCGTAAGCAAGATAATCCGATATATCCTTCAAAAGTTCTATCTCATTTTTAGAAAATTTAGCTTCTTTATCAGAAAATATATTTACTGTCCCTGTATGTTTTGATTTAGATTTTACAGGAACAAAAATACTGCCTTGAAAATTCTCCGTATCAATGTTTATACCGCATTTCCAGCAGCATTCAAAATCTACATCTATTACATAATTCATAGACCTTGCAGCTTTTAAAACGGGACAGCATATATTGTCATCCAAACTGCAAATATTCTCATTATACGGAATTTTTACTGATCCGGATTCTGCCATACAGTGAACGGCAGGTGTTTTATTGCTGTCATCTTCTTTGACTTTTGAAATCCACACATAAGGATATTCGCCTATTCTGGTTATGATTTCACAAAAAGCAAAGTAAAGCTCTTTCTCATTTTGAGCTGCAAGAAGCGCCATGTTGCATTCGCTAAGCATTTTCAGGGATCGGTTTGTCTGCAAAAGTCTTTTTTCTGTTTTTTTGCGCTCGCTGATGTCCAGCATTACTCCTATTAATCCCACAGTTTTACCTCTAGGATCGTTGAAAGTAGATTTATAAAATAATATATCTTTCAAGCTGCCGTCTACATATTTAACGTTTGTTTCATAAATCTGACTTCCGGGATTATCCAAAAGTTTTTTATCCATTTCGTAGTATTTATCGGCAAGCTCTTTCGGAGAAATATCATATACAGAATATCCGATTATTTCATCTCTTCTTTTTCCGATAAATCTTTCAAATTCTTGATTACAGCCCAAATATATTCCGTTTACATCTTTGTAAAATACTGGTCCCGGAATAGACTGAATGAGAGTTTTTAAGAGATTAAGCTGCTCCGAGAGGGCTTTTTCACTCTTTTTTGCAGGGCTGATGTCAGTGAGTGTTATTAATACAAAACACTTGCTGTTATGATCTTTGAACCCCGATAAAACAGCTTCGAAATAATACTCACGGTTGCTACCATGGAACTCTATTTCTACTTTTGTGCTGGTTGAGTCTTTACAGCAGCATGCTATTTCATTGGACAACCTTTCTTTGATGGAATTAAAAGTAATATTAGAATATTTTCCTGAGAAGATATTCTCTTCGACGTTCACACTTACAATGTTTTTGTTTTCATCGAGAACAATCAGATAAGATGGTATTGTTTCAATTATTTTAGAAATAAATTCCTTTTGCTGAAGCATTCTTCCGGTTCTATTTTCAAGTTCTTTTTTATCTAACTGCACTTTCAAAAGAACTTTGATTTTATTCTTCAGAACAGCAGAGTCTATTGGTTTTAAGATATAATCACTGGCGCCAAGATTGAATCCTCTGTTTATGTTTTCTTCCGATTTGAAGTGTGCTGTGATTAATATCACAGGAATATCTGCAAATCCGTCTATTTTTTTTAATCTTTCAAGAGTTTCATAACCGTCCATCTCAGACATATGAATATCCATAAGAATTAGTGAGAAGTCTTTCTGATCCTTTGCTATTTCCAAGGCTTCATTTCCGGACAATGCCTTAACCAATTCAATTTCGGATGATTTTAGTATCTTGCTGAAATAAAAGAGAATTAATTCATCATCATCTACGGCAAGTATTTTATGCTTTTTTTTCATATATTTAAATAATGCTTTCCACTAACTGAACAATTTCCAATTTTTTAAAAGGTTTTGAAAGATAGTGCGTACATCCGTTTTTAAGAAATTCTTCTTTGTCGTCGTCCATAGCGAAGGCAGTTAAAGCAACAATGGGAGTATTTTTATATTCTTCCATTTCTCTTATTTCTCTTGTAGCTTCTATGCCGTCTTTGCCTTTGCCAAGATTAATATCCATCAGGATAAAATCGTATTTCTTATTCTTTACCATATTGAGCGCTTTTTCGGCATTGGGAGCATATTCCAGATTGCAGAGATGCTTTATGCACTTTTCTATTAAAATTCTGGATGGTGCATCGTCTTCCACAACAAGGCATTTCAGAAGTTTCATTTCCGAAGTTTTCGAATCGTCTGTTTTATTCATTTTATTTTCTGGTTTATGTTCAATATCCAAATTATCTGATTTTGCCGGCAGTTTGACCGTAAAAACCGTACCTTTTCCATGCTCGCTTTCAACACTTATTACCCCGTCCATAAGCTCTATATAATGTTTCGCAATGGTCAGCCCCAGCCCTGTACCTTCAAAGTTGCGGTTTATCCCTTCACTTCCTTGTCTGAAATCTTTGAAAATAATATCCCGGTTTTCCTCTGGTATGCCGATACCGGTGTCCTTTACATTAATTACAGCAAAAACATTTTTTCCTTCGATCATTTTATCTATGACAACGGTTATTCCGCCCTTACCTGTATATTTTACGGCATTGTTCAGCAGATTATCCATTATTTTGCTGAGAAGACTTTCATCAAGATTTCCTTTTAGAGAGTCTTCTTTTACATCCAGCTTAAGATACAAATCCTTATTCGCCGCAGCCTGCCTATAAAGCTCTGCTGAATTGACGACTGTTGACGTTATATTTATATGAGTGCGGTGCACTACCTGTTTATTAAACTCAATTTTTGAAAAGTCGAGAACTTTGCCTAATGTTTCCATTAATCTTTTTCCGCTCAGCATTATTATATCTGCCATTTCCTTTAGTTCATTGTTTTGCAGTTCTTTTGAAAGGATCTCTGCAAAACCCAATATGCCCACCATCGGAGTTCTCATTTCGTGGCTCATATTAGCAAGGAAGCTTGTTTTTATCCTGTTCATGCTTTCGGCTTCGTTTTTTGCCTTCAGAAGATTCATCTGTACATTTTTTATATCAGTGATGTCTTTCACGGTGGCAAAAAGGTACTGAATCTTGCCGTTATCATCTTTTATCTGAGCCGGAGATACAAGAACGGGAAATCTCTCGCCGCTCTTCTTTTTGAAAATCAGTTCGTAGTCAGAGGTTTCGCTGCTCAATGATTTAGTGAATGCCTCATTTATGTTGTCATATTCTTCTTCAGGATAGTAGGGATGGGGCGGAGTGCTTCCTATAAGTTCTTCAAAGGAAAAACCGGTCATGCCGCAAAGGGCAGGATTGACATCCAAATGCACTCCGTTATTATCGAGAATAGAAAAGCCGTCAGCCATCGAATTGATGATTTTCTGGGAAAGTTTCTCGCTTTTACGCAAGGCATCTTCTGCTTGTTTCAGTTTGGTAATGTCGAAAACAATGCCGGTGATTGTGCTGCCTTCCATCAAAACATTTAAAACAACATCTTTTAAGTTCCCTTTCCCGGTTAACAGTCTTATTTCATAGTTTTTCACGGTCTTTTCTTTTTTAGCCTGATTCATCAGCATATCGCGATCATTAGAATCCGGATAGAACTCATAAGCATTGCGGTGAAGGAGGGCTTGAGCAGAAGGAAATTCGAGTAGGTCTGCAAATGCCTGATTGGCAAAAAGGATTTCACCATTCAAATTCGATTTGTAAATTCCTGCAAGGGAGTTTTCCACAAGATTGCGGTACTTGCTTTCTGAATCTTTTAAGTCTGCCTCAGCCTTATATCTTTCTGTAATATCTCTTGTAGTGCCCTGCAGTCCGGTTGGGAAACCCTTCTCGTTGAAAATAAGCTTGCTGCTTATTTCTACGGGAAACTCGCTGCCGTCTTTGCGGAGCATTCTTGCCTCGAAAACAACCTGATTGAATTTTTTATAGTTCTTTAAAGCTAATATTGCCCTTTTTGCCATATTGAAAAATTCTTTGAAGCTGGCGTGGTCGGAAAGCTTACTGCCGACCCATTCTTCGGGTTTATAACCGGTCATTGCCTTTATGGAAGGGCTAACGTAAGTAAATACCAGCGAAGTGTTCATCTGCCATATTACATCAATGGAATTGTCTGCAATAAGCCTGTATTTCTTTTCACTTTCTTTAAGTCTTTTCAAAGTCTGCTTCTTTTCCTTCAAAACATTGATATGGTGCAGTGCGAAACCCACATCGTTTTTAAGTTCCCGCAGAACTTCCCTTTCTGCTTCCTTTTCGTAAAATACTTCCGGCACGGCTACCGCCATGATTCCGAGAACTTCGTCTCTGAATCTTAACTTTGCAATAATGACGCTTTTACATCTCGAAAAATAACTATTTTTTATGGAACATTCTTTGCATAAATCGCCGCCTGAATACTCAACCAATTCCTCTTTTTCAGAGTCATTAATCTTCTGCCAGCAGAGCGGGAAGAGTTTTGGCTGGCAGTCAGAGTCCTTAAATGTTTGAGCAGCTCTGTCTTCTCCGGATGCAGCATATCTTTCAATCTTCCTTTCTTTGTCGTACACTCCAAAAGCCGCCATAGGATAGCCGCTGTTTTTTACAGTTATTTCGCAGGCTCTGCCGATTAATGCTGCCACATCGGTTTCTTCGATTATAAGCTTGTTTATTTCTTTTATGGCTTTCAAGACTCTGTTTAAATGCCGGGAATACTCTTCAGCAATCTTTGCCTCTGAGATGTCGCTTGAGGCAGAAATCAGGTTTTTAATCTGCCCATTTCTGTCGCGGATGACATTCGAACGGGTCTCAAGCCATATCAAATCGCCGTTCTTTTTAAAAATCCGGTATTGAACGATGCCGGAGTCAGCGCCTTCGTAAAGTTTCTTCATTTCCTTTATTACTTTTTCTCTGTCCTCGGGATAAATATTGTCGTAAGTGTTAAGATCCAAATATTCTGAGGCAGAATATCCCGTGAACTTTTCAATCTGGGGGGAAATATAAAGAAAAGAGCCGTCATAGTCATGCAGTATAATCAAATCGGAAGTGTTTTCAGCCAGATTCTTGAACATCATTTCACTTTCAATAAGAGCTTTTTCAGTTTCCTTACGGAGAGTAATGTCAATAACTATACCTGTAGCTTTTAAAGGTTTTCCATCAGCGTCCCATTCAACAACTCCGCCTACATCATGAAAACATTTATAGCCTCCGCTTTTAGTTTTAATTCTGTATTCCACATCATATCGCTGAGCTTTTCCCTCAAGATGATTTCTCATGGCGTCCATAGCTTTGTCATGGTCATCAAGATGGAGTAAATCGGTGAAATCAGTGTAATGGCTAAAATCTTCAGGTCTATAGCCAAGCATCAAAGCTTTTTTCTCGTCAAAAGCGACTTCTCCGGTTTCAATATCCATTTCCCACCATGAAATACTTCCTGCGGTCATGGCAGTCTCAAGCTTGCTTCTAAAATTCTGCAATTCTTCAAAAGTACGGCTGTTTTTTAAGGCTATGGCGGCGAGCTGACCATAAGCCGCAGCCATATTTTTATCATTCTCCGTAAAATCGCTGTCTTTATTTGCCAGTCCCATAATACCTACGGTCTTTCTGTCAATGTTCAGCGGTGCAAACATTACGTTTTTAAGCTCTACATGCCCCTCAGGCATGTATTTAATCCACGGGCTGTTCATAAAATCGTTTTCCGAAACGACCTCGCCTGAATGGTAAGATTCCGCTCTTAAGCCGCGTACCGGCATAGGCAGTTCCGGGTCAACATCACAGGGAAGCCCGCCTGCCTCCAGAAAAAGAAGCTCGTTTTCTTCGCCGCTTTCACTTAGAAGGGCTACATACCCGGATTTGGCGCCGGTCATCTCCCTTGCAGCATCAAAAATGCCTCTTGCAGTCGTTTCAAAATCACTTCCCTCAAGAACAATTCTTGCGGCATTCAGGAGTGATTCAAGCTCTTTCGTTTTATTTTCAGCTTCTGTGTTTTTATTATTGTTATTTAGCATTTCCAACTCATATTTTTTCCATTAAAATAAGTTTATTTTTCGATAAATAAAAGACTTTTTAATAATTTTATAATATTCCTTAAAAATGATCTTATAGACTTATCCTGTTCTGAATAAGGTTAACTTATTACTCAGAAAAAAAAGGAGTAATAAGATTAATGTAGTTATTGTTACGTTTCTGTCAATTTTTTTTCAAATATGGAAAGCTCTACGGCCCATGTTTTATATTTCAAGAATATGTAAACCCGGAAGATTTTTTAAAGATATTTTTTCAAAATTTACGAAAATCACCGCATAAAGTACAATTAACAGAGAAAACATATTTAAGCACTGATTTATATGATTTTGAAAACTATCTTGATGATTTAAAGAAAAAGTATAAAGTTAATTTATATCTCGACAACAAAATTTTTTCTTCAAGAGTTCTTGGAGATTTAGCCTGAATTATTCACAAATAATAATGAAAAATGGGAATAATTTGTTATTTTTGAATTAGTTAACAAACAAAAAACAAACAAACTAATTCCCATTTTTATGAGAAACAAAAATACGATATTTTACAGAAGAAAGCAAGAAGTAAAACTTGAATTTACAGAAGAAATCATATCAAACGACGGCGGATTTATACTCAGCGAAAAGCTGGAAAAGGAAACTGGTATAATCCTTGGTCTAAGCAAATGCGTAAAAGATACAAGGCATGATTCATACACAGATCATTCAATATACAAGTTAATCAGGCAGAGAGTGTATATGCTTAACCATGGCTATGAGGATGCAAACGATGAGAAGCACTTGCGTGAAGACCCTGTGCTAAAAGTATCTCTTGACGGTCCGACGGCTTCGCAGCCGACGATATCTCGATTGGAAACCGGCATAAGCCGTCAGGAGATATATTCGATGAGCGAGTATTTTATCGATAGATACATAAAGTCAATCCCCAAAGGTAAGAAGAGCATAATAATCGACGTTGACAGCACGGAATCGGAGACACACGGCTCTCAGCAGTTGAGCCTGTTTAATGATTTCTATGGATGTTACATGTATCATCCCTTATTGTTTCACGATGGAGAAACAGGTCAGTTGATACTGCCGGTATTACGTGCGGGCAATGTGCATACGAGCCGTGGATTTACAGCAATACTAAAGCGTATAGTAAGAAGGGTAAGAGCAAGCCTCCCCGGGATAAAGATAACGATAAGAGGCGACAGCGGATTCTCAGGAGCGGAATTCTATACACTGGCAGAGGCGGAAGATTTGCAGTTTTGCATTGGAATCGCAGGAAATAAAGTACTGCAGCGCCTTGTTGCGGTTGAACAGGAGTGTATAAAGAATTGGTTTTATGAGCATGGTGAGCAATATCAATATTTTACCGAAGCAATGGAATATCAGGCTCAAAGCTGGAGCAGACCACAAAAAGTATATGCCAAGATAGAAGCAACAAAGCAGGGAATGAATATGCGGTTTATCTGCTCGAATATGCCGGGTCAAACAGCAAAAGAGCTATACATGGACTTCTACGTAAAGCGCGGCGACAGAAGTGAGAACAGAATAAAGGAATTAAAAACGATGTGTTACTCGGAGCGCCTTTCATGCCAAAAGTTCTACGCCAATTATTTCCGTCTTTTTTTAAGCTCGCTAAGCTATGAAGTGTTCAGAATGCTGAGAGAAAAAATAAGCCGGACGTCGAACAGGGAAGCGGCAAAATGGCAAGCGTCAAATATAAGGCTCTTTCTGATGAAGGTCGGCTCAACGATTGTCAACAAGGCAAGGAGCATAATCGTCAAATTCTCGAAATCTTACCATTGCCGAGACATGCTCGTTGAAATGCTGAATTAGACTGAATGAAACAAGCGCAATATTTTTAGTCTTTAACCTGCTTTTTTAAGTCAGGGCGGAGGATTCCGCGCTGTATTTGCTAAAACGCAATATATTGCCGGAAAATATATAAAAAAACAGCGTCGGTTGAGGTTAATCCATAACTTTTCACATTTTACGTAATAGGTATATTCAACACTTTAAGAAGGTC
>CAZOBD010000098.1:3158-14509 GCA_964577665.1 uncultured Hyphomicrobiales bacterium | reverse complement strand
GAATGTGCTTTTCTTTCAAAACTCTGTTTTGCATTAACCCTCAAATAATCATCCCATTGTATATTAAAAAGCATCATGGATGATACATTTCTTGAATCTTACAAAATCCATGACTGTCAACGATGAAATATATTTTCCTTATACTTTCAAACATTTTTTGTATTTTTACTCTTTCATATTTGTCGAAAAAATTTAAAGTTTTGAAATGGCATATTACCCTTTTAAAGAGATAGAAGAAAAATGGCAGAAACATTGGCAAGAAAATGGCATTTATAAGATTGAAGATGATTTCAGCAAACCGAAGTTTTATGTTCTTGATATGTTTCCATATCCGAGCGGAGCCGGTTTGCACATCGGACATCCGGAAGGATATACAGCGACGGATATTTTAGCACGCTTTAAAAGAATGAAGGGATACAACGTGCTTCATCCGATGGGATTTGACGCATTCGGACTGCCTACAGAGCGTTACTGCATGGAAAAGGGCATTCATCCTGTTGAAGCTACAAATAAAAATATTGATGTTTTTCGCAGGCAGCTTGACAGACTCGGGCTTGGCTACGACTGGAGCCGTTCGGTTAACACAACTGATCCCTCATATTACCGGTGGACACAGTGGATGTTTATTCTGATTTATAATTCATGGTATGACCACAAGCAGAAAAAAGCGCGTCATATCGACGAACTACCCATTCCCGAAACACTTAAGAGCGATAATGAAATTGAGGATTACAAGGATAAGCACAGACTTGCTTATATCGACATGATACCGGTAAACTGGTGCGAACAGCTCGGCACCGTGCTTGCAAATGAAGAGGTGGACGAATGGCGCGAGAAAGGCTATCGTGTGGAGCGGCGCCCCATGCGCCAGTGGATGCTCAGAATTACGGAATATGCCCAGAGGCTTCTGGACGATCTGGAGCTTGTTGACTGGCCCGAGTCCACAAAAGAGATGCAGAAAAACTGGATTGGCAGAAGCGAAGGGGCTGAAATTGTTTTTCATACTCCCGATGGACATAAAATACCTGTTTTTACGACAAGACCCGATACGGTTTTCGGAGCGACCTATATGGTTCTCGCTCCTGAGCATCCTGTTTTGAAAGAGATAGTTGCCGATGAGCAAAGAGATGAGATTGAAAAATACCAAAAAGAAGCTTCTTTTAAAAGCGATTTGGAGCGCATGGAGGTCAGCAAAGAAAAAACGGGCGTCTTCACGGGAGCTTATGCCGTTAACCCTGCAACAGGTAAGGAAATACCGATCTGGATTGCCGATTATGTGCTGCTGAATTACGGAACCGGTGCCATTATGGCGGTCCCGGCACATGACCAGCGTGATCTTGAGTTTGCAAGTGTTTTCAATCTGCCTATTGTGCAGGTTACAGCTCCTGCCGGCGGCAGGGAATGGGATATTCAAAAAGCTGCTTTTACCGATGAAGGTATTGGCATTAATTCGGGTAATGAAGAAGTTTCACTTGACGGACTTAGAACTGATGAAGCAAAAACCCGCATAATCGACTGGCTTGAAAAGAAAGGAATAGGTAAGGGAAGAGTTCAGTTCCGCCTATGGGACTGGCTGTTTTCCCGTCAGAGATACTGGGGCGAACCTATTCCAATTATGTTTTTTGAAGATGGAACAAAGCGTGCATTGGATCCTGACGAACTGCCTCTTAAACTACCTGAATTGGAAGAGTTTAAGCCTTCCGGTTCGATTGAATCTCCTCTGGCTCTGGTCGATTCATGGGTGAATTTCATCGATCCTAAAACCGGTAAAAAAGCCGGATATGAAACTAATACCATGCCCCAATGGGCAGGCTCGTGCTGGTACTATCTACGTTATATGGACCCCCGTAATGATGAAATTTTTTGTGATAAATCAAAAGAAGAATACTGGATGAAGCCTGACGGTATTGATCTTTATGTAGGCGGCGCCGAACATGCCGTGCTGCATCTGCTTTATGCCCGTTTCTGGCATAAAGTGCTGTACGATTACGGATATGTTTCCACTCCCGAGCCTTTTAAAAAGCTTTTTCATCAAGGACTTATAATGGGAGAGGTGGAATATGTAATGTATATTGACGATGAGAACAAACCCGTGTCTGCCGATAACGTTTCAGGTACCGGTGTCTATCAGGGTAAAAAGCTGATGACCAAGAAGCTGGAAGAAAATGAAATTGAAAAAATAAGGGATAATCAGCGTAAAATTGACTATTTCGTCTGGAGAGACAACAACAAAATACAAATACATGCCCGTACTTTTAAAATGAGCAAAAGCCGAGGGAATGTGATTAATCCTGATGTCGTTGTGGATAAATACGGCGCTGATTCACTGCGTGTTTTTGAGATGTTTTTAGGACCTCTGCAGGATGCTAAGCCATGGTCAGATAAGGGAATAGAAGGTGTTAACCGTTTTTTGAACCGAGTATGGCGCCTTATGGTTGACGAAGAAGGAAATATTACGGAAGATGTAAAAAATACTATGCTTTCACCTGATCAGGAATATATTCTTCACAGCACCATAAAAAAAGTTGGTGAGGACATCGAAGAACTGCACTTCAATACGGCTGTCTCGCAGATGATGATATTTGTTAACGAGTTCAACAAGGAAAAAGTGAAGCCCAAGGAGGCAATGGAAAAGTTTGTTCTCTGCCTGGCGCCGTTTGCTCCCCATATTGCCGAAGAACTTTGGCAGAAACTGGGCAATCCCGATTCTGTCATCACACAGTCTTTTCCGGAATATGACACGTCAAAAACCGTTAAGCAGACCATTGAATTTGTTGTGCAGGTACAGAGTAAAATACGCGCCAAACTACAGACAGCAACGGACACTCCAAGGGAAGAACTCGAGAAAATGGCTCTTGGCGATGAAAAAGTGCAGAAACATATAGGAGATAAACAGATTCGCAAAGTAATCTTTGTGCCCAACAAACTTCTTAATTTCATTGTCGGCTGAAAAATAAACAAAAGTCCTTTTAATTTTTAGGATATACGAAAAAAAATGTCGGTAATAGAAGCAATTATTCTCGGGATACTGCAGGGACTGTCTGAGTTCATCCCCATTTCTTCAACTGCACACGTAACTATTGCAGGTAAGTTCATGGGATTGATAGATGAGCAGAATCCCGAGCGGTGGACGGCTTTCATAGCGGTTATTCAACTCGGCACTCTGGCTGCCGTGCTGGTTTATTTCCGGAAGGACATCACAAAAATACTGAAAGCATTTTTTAAAAACAACTTTGGTACGGCACGCAAGCCTTTTAAACAGCAGGAAATTAGTTCAAAGCTCGGATGGTACATTATTGCCGGTTCCGTGCCTATTGTTGTCGCGGGTTTGGCGGCAAAGAAACTCATCGAGGGTGAGGCTACCAAAGATTTAACGGTGATTGCCGTTAGTTTGATTGCTCTTGCCCTTGTTCTGGCGTTTGCAGAGCGTATTGCCAAGTTCGCTAAGGGCTTGGAAAATATAACTTTCCGCGATGCTTTGGCTGTTGGCGCTGCTCAATGCCTTGCTTTGATTCCCGGCTCTTCCCGGAGCGGCACTACTATCACTGCCGGACTGTTTTTAGGAATGAAAAGGGAGACAGCGGCAAGATTCAGCTTCCTTTTATCTATTCCTGCGGTTTTTGGAAGCGGTATATACGAGTTTTATCAGGCGCTTGAATACATCACGGCGGCTGACATGCTCAATTTGGCAGTTTCTACGGGGGTTTCGGCAGTTTCGGGCTATGCCGCAATAGCATTTTTAATCAATTTTTTGAGGAAGTACAGTACATATTTGTTTATTTACTATAGAGTTGCCTTGGGAATATTCTTATTAATACTTTTATATTTGGGTATTGTCTGAATAAAATAGGGGAATACCTTATATAAATATAAATAGAATAATAATAAATCCCGATAAAATATAATTTAATAAAGAAAATACAGTAATAATCTTAATTTTAATTGCCATAAATATTTTATTTTCAAGTATTAAAAACTTTGCCGTCTTTAACGAGATAAAAAGAGTAATCACTGTCTTTCGGCATAAGTTTATTTATCAATGAAGGCTCTGTAACAGTAATAAAACTCTGTGCCTTGTTTTCATGAATGAGATTAAAGACCTGAGAAGCCCTGTTGTTGTCCAATTCAGAAAAAATATCGTCGAGAAGAATGACCGGATTTTCGTTACAGTTCTCTTTTAAATATTCATATTCGGCAAATTTAATGCTTATAAGCAGTGTTTTGTGCTGTCCCTGGGATGCGGTGTCTTTTGCAGAGCTGCTATTAATTAATATTTTCAGATCATCTTTCTGAGGACCGAATAGAGTAGTGCCCCGGCGGAGTTCTTCTGAAAAAATCTTTTGGGTAAAGTCCGTATATTCATCTATAATGCTTTCTTTAGTCAATGGATTATCGGGAGAAAGGTTGTCGGGTTCATATTTCAATGCCGTATCTTCTTTTCCTTTTGAAATATTATCGTAAATATCTTTAAAGATAGGAATAAAGCGATGTATAAAATTTTTTCTGCGAAGAATAATATCTGCCGATAATTCAATAAATTTGCTGCTCCACGGTTGAACGAGTTTTATGTCGAAATGATAGTCATTTTTAGCGTCTGCAAGAAGAGCATTTCTCTGCTTAAGAGTTCTTTTGAGCTTTACTAAATTTTCAAAATAAAGTTTACTGCTCTGAGAAATGGTTCTGTCAATGAAATTTCTGCGATTTTCGGGTGAGCCGGCGGTTATGGCTTTGTAATCAGGGGATAGAATGACCATCGGAATCTCTCCGATGATATCTTTGGGATAAAGATTGTCCCCGAGATTGGATGAAATATTCTTTCTTTTACCTGGAGTATATTTAATATTTATTTTATAGGGGGTGTCGATGTCAGTTTTTGCTTTAGCACTTACAAAAAAGCTTTCTTTGCCCTTCTGAACGAGAGAAGAATCGGGCGTATTAAGAAAAGTTTTGGAAAAGGCACAGATTGAAGCCGCTTCGAGAACTGTTGTTTTGCCTGCGCCGTTCATTCCGTAAAATACATTGATGCCCGAATTAAGATTCATACGGGTTGAATCGTGATTACGAAGGTTATTTATGCTAAGTTCTATGATGATCATACGAGTAATCAGAAAATTTCTTCGATGGATTTGTAAAGAGCGGGGTTCCCTATTTTCAGATTGTTGTGGCATCCGGCAAAGCTAAGGAAGATATTGGCGGCACATCCGTATAAAATAGCTGCGGCGGCAAAAAAACTGATGACTGCCAGCATGGTTTTTTTTCTAACGAAGGCTTTTTCTCTGACGGAAAGCTGTAATTTGGCTTTTGTTCGCTTTTTTATCTTTTTGGCGGCTTTTTTTTCGCGGAATTTGATTTTTTCCAGCTCGGATTTTTCGTCATTTACGTCTTTATATAAGTAGAACCAGGAAATCAGCCCTGTTATTAAGAGAAGAGCAGTGAAATCAACGGCGTAACGCATGGTTATTGCGCTGTAGAAGCTTACGAACAGTAAAATCAGCACGCCGGCTGCCATAATTGACAGCATTGATAAGAAAAAATGGGGTCTTTCACGTTTTATTTTTTTTATATTAAAGAAAAATATAAGAACAAGCAGCACAGCGGGAACTGTAAAAATCAGTCCGGCAACCGGCTCCATTGAGAAACCGTTTTCATAAGTATGCTCAAATCCGATTGTGAAATACGGGAAATCGGAGATTATCTGTATGGGTTTGAACAGGTAAGCGGTAAGATTGGGGAAAAAGTTTTCAACTTTAAAGTGTGAGATACTGGTCATATCCTGAAGTGTAAGCATCCATTTCTGCCCGAATTCAAACCAGTTACCGAACCTGAGATAATTGTAAAGTCCCAGCAGAAAGATGATTATTGAATAGGGCAGAGCAAGCATTAAAAGCTGAGGCAGAGCCTTTCCAAATTTATTATCCTTATATTTTTTTAAAATGATTATGAAAATAAATATCAGAGCAGGAAATGCCCAAAAAAGAACAGCCCTTGAACCGAAGGCAAGCCCCAAAAAAATACTTCCCAAAATAAGTTCCCGGTTTTTTAGTTCATTTCCTAAAATGCCGCTAAGAAGAAAATAGAAACCCCCGGTAGAAAAGAAATAAGCTCCCGTAATTGCAATTTCATACGCAGATGGTCTTCTAAGGACATAAGGGATAAACGTGCAGAGACTTAATGCCATAACTGACAGAAAGAACATCCAGAAAGGGATATTGTTAAAATATCTCCTTCGGAAAAATTTAAGCAGCAGAAAAGCAAAAATGAAGCCGCCGTAAGACATTATTACGGCAGCCAGATTAGAAGGCAGCTTGCCGGAAAAAAATATCCTGTAAGGAATGAAAAAAGTTACTGCCGGCGCCGGTCCGAAGTAGAAATAATATTTATTATTGTAAAGAGAAGCGTCAAGAAGGCTGATGTAAGCATGCTGTTTAGGATCGTAGGGGTTCTCTTTACTCAGCAGTTTCTCACCCGGCAGGATTAAAAGGTGCATCTGCCCCTCCATAAAGGCATCTGCCAAATAGTTATAATAAGCGTAAGACCTTTCCTGATAACCTTTTGCATTGTACCAGTCTTGCTTTTCACCAAAATCGAACTTAAAAGCGGTGTCATTTGTTGATGCTGTCCACAGATAAAACCATGCAGTCATAGCAAACCACAGGGTCAGCAAAATATTTTCTATGGTAAATATGCTTTTTTTCATCACACCCAGCCGGTTCGAGATTAAAAAAGAAACTTGACCAGCGGAAAATAATTATATTCTTACAGGCATAATAAGCATCAGGAGATTATCTTCCTCTGTATCGGGTTTAATAATTGCCGGTTTGGCAGGTTCAGAAAACATAAGCTTAATAGTGTTTTTTTCTGTTTCATCGGCAATATTTTGAATTATTTCCTGCAGATATCTGACGTTAAATCCTATTTCTAAGTTAGCGCCGCTGTAGTTACATTCAATTGCTTCGTTGCCCTGATCGCCCATTTCTTCATTTTCACCGATTAATGTCAGCAGGTTTTCTACGGCTACGAGCTTAATTTGATTAGAAATAGTGCTTGTAACTATAGCTACCCTTTTTATAGAGTCAAGGAGTCTGGCTTGGTCAACCTTCAAAATCAAATCATTATTAGTAGGAATTACATTTTCGTAAGGAGGAAATTTCTCATCAATGATTTTTGTGATGAACACAGTTTCTCCTATATCAAATCGGGCATGAGTTATTCTGCCGTCTCTTTCTATTACCGACATCAAAACGTCTTCGTCTGCTTTTCTGAGTATATCAACAGAGCGTGACGGAATTACCAGATCAACATCTTTAGGGAATTCGGGTTTATCTTTCCTGACTGTGGCGCGCACAAGCTTAAAACTGTCCGTTGCGACTCCGTTCATAAAACTTTCGCGGAACTGAAACAAAACACCGTTCATTGCAGGTCTGAACTCATCTGACGAAACTGCGAAAAAAGTTTTATCGGAGAGCCATTTTATTTCATCAGCTTTGAAAAGGGCTTTTGGAGAGTCGTCGCTTTCCTGAGGTTCGCCGGTAGGCATTTCAGGCTTTTCAGATTCGAAAAGCTCGGGTAGAGAAAGGTATTCGTCAGGGTCCATACCTTTTAGTTTGTATTTTCCTTTTTGAATGTTGAGGTCTATATCAAAAGTTTCGGGATCAGCGAAGAACTCAATATGGCCAGTAGGTTGATAATTTCTAACAATATCATTCAGCTTCCTGCCGGGAACTAAGATTTTACCGTCTTCAGCTTCTTCAACGTTAATATGCGACATAATGGTAATGTCCTGATCCGTGGCAATTATTTTAAGTTTGCCTTCTTCCAGCGAAAAATTCAGATGCTCCAGTACCGGAAGAGTGGATTTTCTAGGTATTGCAGGCTGTGTCTTCTGCAAGATCTTTTGAAATCCCGCAAGTTCAGTTTTAAATTTCATATTGCAAATCCGTATTGATAAATGAAAAATACTATTCAAATTAATTTTATAAAATACAAAAAAATGTTATTTATTCCAATAGATATTAATGATAAAAATTTTTAGAAAAAAGACTTTATAGAAAAGTATTTATATTCTTAGGAAAAATCATTATCTTTATCCTTTGTTTAATTTGATTTTTTACAATTATTAAATGCTGACAAAGTACGGAACTGATAATATAGCTGTTATGCTTATGGCAGGAGGAGTTTTTATCATCCTGGCATATCTGCTCAACCCGCTCTGGCTGAAAATTCTTTTTGGAATCCTCGGCAGTATCTTGATAGTTTTTACTTTTATATTCTTTCGTGATCCTGACAGAACAATCCCTGAAAAAGTACAAAAAGACGAATCCTATATTCTTGCGCCTGCCGACGGCAGGATTGTTGAAATTGTTCGCGAGCGGGAGGATATATTTTTGAAGCAGGATGCCGTGCGGATAAGCATTTTTCTCTCTCCGCTGGATGTACATGTTAACCGCTCACCCGTTAGCGGCGTAATAAAATATTTTAAATATATTCCCGGCGATTATATGGTCGCATATCATCCTAAATCTTCAATTAAGAACGAGCAGACTCATATAGGAGTTGAAAACGGCTGCGGAAAGTTTTTTTTCAAGCAGATAGTAGGTATTCTGGCAAGAAGGCTGGTCTGGGATATTGAAGAAGGAGATACGGTAAAAGCCGGGCAGAAGTTCGGCATGATGAAGTTCGGCTCAAGGATGGATATTGTTTTTCCATTAAATCATGAAATTTATGTTAAAACAGGGCAGAGAGTTACCGCAGGCGAGGATATACTCGCAAAGATAAAGGGCAGAGCTTTAGAAAATTAATAACGAATTCAAAAAAAAGACTTTACATGTATCTGATATTTAGAAAGTCTGACTAATTAAAAACTAAATGAGGATAACACGTTCCATAATACCGAGCCTATTTACGCTGGCAAATCTTTTTTGCGGCTTCACGGCAATTGTTAACATTGCCGAAGGAGAGTTTTTCCGCGCGGCTATGTTCATTCTGGCAGGCGGTTTCTTCGATACTTTCGACGGAATTATGGCACGGCTCACAAAATCATCCAGTGAATTCGGCGTGGAACTCGATTCTCTCTGCGATGCAGTCTCTTTCGGCGTAGCACCTGCGTTTATGCTCTACAAAGCATATTTTTTCCAGTACGGTGAAATAGGTATTTTATACGCATCTTTTCCCGCGCTTGCTGGAATAGCACGCCTTGCCAGATTTAACGTGCAGGTAACCGGCTTTGACGACAAGAATTACTTCATGGGCATGCCCATTCCCAGCTCTGCTGTAACCATTATTTCTTTTGTAATATTTTATCTCGTTCCCGGTATCATTCCCGAAAGATTTCTTGAGTTTTCCGTCTTTTCGGTAACGCTTCTGACCTCGTTTGCAATGATTTCAAACATCCGCTTCGACAATATGCCCCGCCCCACAAAGCGCAGTATCACCCAGCGCCCCGTTTTCAGCGTGTTATTCCTCATTGCGATCCTCGGCTCTATATTCAGCGCCGGCAAATTCATCTTTCCCTTTATGATTTCATACATTCTCGCCAGCTCCGTAAGGCATTTTATTCTTTGGGTAAAGGAAAAACCCGCCGCCGCTGACGATATTGACGAAACCGAAGAGGGTGAGCCGAACCCCTTTGACGCTTAAATTGTTTTCGTAACGAATTTTATTTTCAAAGTATCATGCAAAAAAAAATTTCAATAAATTTAGACTCCCTTTTCGACCTCTCGGCGAGACTTAACGAAACTTATGACCGCCGTTTCATCCTCAATTCAGCCCTTCTAAGCCTTATGGGAAAGCTCCGCGTGCTGCGGGGAAGCGTTTACATCAAAGAAAAAAGCTCCGGAAAGCTCTCGCTTTTCATTTCCAAAGGTTCGGGAGCGCAAAACACACTGCCGGAACTGCATCAGGGCGAGTGCAGCCACTCCGGTATCAAAACGCTGGAGCAAAACACCGAGTGCGAACGCCTTTTAATCGAATCGGGCTTTGAAAGTATCGTCCCGGTAAACTATCGAGGCGGACTGCTGGCGCTTCTATGCCTCGGGAAACGCTTTACAAACGAAAAAATAAGCCCCGACGAAGCACTGTACGCCCGTCTCGTCTCCACGATAGCGGCTATTTCCCTGCAAAATGCCGAAAACTACAGCTCACTGGAGCATGCCAAAAACAATATTGAGCGTCACAACCTCCTGCTGACCACTTTGTTCGAAATTTCAAGCGATTTCAGCTCACTGCTCTCAAAAAACGAAATCTTAAAAATGCTTTCATACAGACTGATGGGGCATCTGATGGTTACGAAATTCTCTTTACTGCTCTTCGACGCCGACGGAAACGCACAAGTTATCATTAACCGCTTTCAAAACCGCATCGAAACAGATTTAATCGACATCGTAAGAAATACAAAAGCCACCGCAGAGGTCAGCCGCATCTTTCAGGCAGATAAACTCCGCAAAATAACAGATTTCGGCATCGAAGTAATCTCACCGATGTACGTGCAAGGCATTGTTCGAGGCATCTTACTGGCAGGAAAGAAACTTACAGGCGAAAGATATACCGGCGAAGACCTTCATTTCCTTAACGCACTCGGCAACCGCGCCATTGCAGCCCTTGAAAACGAAAGATTATTCCATCAGGAAGTCGAAAAAAAGCGACTCGACGCCGAAATGACGACCGCCCTCGACATCCAGCGCAATTTACTCCCCAAAGAACAGCCCGGAATCTCCGGCTGGGACATATTCGGCGTCAGCATACCCTCGCGACACGTCGGCGGAGACTATTTCGACTTCATTGAACTCAGTCAAAACCGCCTTCTAACGGGCATCGCCGACGTTTCAGGCAAAGGACTCCCCGCATCACTCCTAATGGCAAACGTTCAAGCGGCGCTTCGCGTCCTTGCACCCGTCGCCGACAGCATCGAAACGCTTATCCGCCGCATTAACAAGGTATTATACGAAAATACAACCCCCGATAAATTCGTTACATTTTTTTGCGGCATCATCGATACGCACCTAAACACCTTCGAATACATCAACGCAGGCCATAACCCTCCCTATATCTTCCGCGAAACCGGTCAAATCGAAGAATTAACAGCCGGCGGCTTAATTCTCGGCTTCAGCGGCGATGATTTTCCTTATGAAACAGGCATCGAAACCATCCGAAGCGGCGACGTAATCCTTTTATTTACCGACGGAGCAAACGAAGCACGCAGTGAAACCGGCGATGAACTCGGCGAAACAGCGCTAAAGCAGATCGTAATGGATAACAGTCACAAAACGGCAGAGCAAATCTGCGGTGAAATCATTTTAAAAGTCAAAAATTTCAGCGGAAACAGCAGCCAATACGACGACATCACCTTAGTAACC
>CAZOBD010000098.1:0-3058 GCA_964577665.1 uncultured Hyphomicrobiales bacterium | reverse complement strand
TGTTTCAGAATCTCATGTAACCAAATAATGTCATTATGAACCTGTTTCAGAATCTTATATAATAAATTAAACCTTCTTTACAATCAAAATAACCATCTTATCAATATTTCAAATTATCTTTACACAAAATATAATTCATTTTACACTTAAAATATATAAATAATTATTATAATTTTAATCAAAAGTTAATGAAAAAATGATGAATAGACTTAAAATATACAACTATTACCATAAATAAATTATTTTATATAGGCTTAGAAATATTATTGTAATGCACAGAAAATGCTTTGAAAGCTTTAGAAAATGCTTTGAAAAGGACAGAATTCATTTTGAAAGCATCAGAATTCATTTTACACATAAAATAAACTGATTTGAAAGCCTCAAAAATTAATTAATTGCTTAAAATAATTGTATTGAAACGTTACAATATAAAATAAAATTGTTACAATATAGAAATAAATGCTTACAAAGTATATTATAATAAAATCAAAGATAAAAAATATAAGTACAATATAAATAAATCTTATTACAATGCAATTAAAAATGCATTATTTATTAATTTATTATATTACATTATAAAAGAATAATAATACAATATAATTTATATATAATTGAAAGATAAAATATATTACTCCTTTTTAGTTTTTATATAAGAAAAAGAAGAAATTAAACAATACAATGTAAAATATTTAGATTACAATACATTCAAAATTCCATTCATAACAAAAGAATTAGTGCATAATGATAAATTAACATGTTGAAATGAAGTTTTTTCTTTATATAATTATAGAAGAAGGGAAGCATTTACATAAACTTGTGTGTTATAACAGCTTTAAGCGATAAAATATTTAGCTTCGATAAGTGTCTTAAGTTATCAAAAGATATAAAAAAATGAAAAAACGAGTTACAAACCCGCTGATTAAAGATATTTCGGCTGAAAAACTGAAAGATATTATTGTTTCATGGGGTTATAATTCCTTCCGAGCAAATCAGATACTGGATGAAATCTATTTAAAAAGAGCAGAATCCTTTTCATCTATGTCTTTAATCCCTAAAAACTTGCGCAAGCAGCTCGAAAAGAATTTCATACTAAATGATTTTGTGATAAAAACCGTTAGAAAGTCGTCGGACGGCAGTATAAAGATGCTTTTAACGCTTCAAGACGGCATTGCAATCGAAACTGTGATAATGCCGCAGCTTGATAATGCGGCGGGGGAGACATCAAGGAACACGCTGTGCGTTTCGTCGATGGCTGGCTGCCCTTTATCGTGTTCTTTTTGCGCTACGGGGGCGCTCGGATTCAAAAGAAACCTGACGGCGTCGGAAATAATCGGGCAGCTGCTCGCTGCGGAAAAGATTTGCGGCGAAAAAATTACGAATTTAGTCTTTATGGGGATGGGCGAACCGCTATTAAATTATGAAAATGTGCTTGCGTCAATAAAAATACTGACTAAAAAACAGTTTAAACTGCTTTCCGAAAAGAGAATTACTGTTTCAACGTCGGGAATGCTCAGTAAAATGTATAAGCTCGCCGGTGAAAATATGAAAATTAAGCTTGCGTTGAGCCTTCACGGCACTACGGATGAACAGCGTGAGCTTATAATGAGGGGGGCATCGGCTTCAGGGAAGCTTTCAGAGCTTTTGGAAGCGATGGAGCACTATTACAGGGCGTCAAAAATGCCCCTGACTTATGAATATATCCTTTTCGACGGGGTAAACGACAGTGCAAATGACGCTGAAAGGCTTACGAAAATCTTTAGAAGAGCCTCTTCGAGCGTAAATATCATCCCATTTAATGATATTTCGCATACGGAGGCTTTCCGGCAGAGTAAAATAAAGCTGAAACCGTCTCCGTCTGAAAAAAAAGAGGCTTTTATCGGCATTTTACGGCGCAACGGAGCGGCTGTGAACGTGCGAAAGTCTTTCGGTGCAGATATAGAAGCCGCCTGCGGGCAGCTTGCACTCAGCCAACAGCGTAGTTTCATTCAATAGTAGTTACAATATGAAATGGTTTTTGTTATCGATGCTTTTTTTTCTTCTTCCGGCAGCTCTGATGGCTGACGAGGGAGCTTTGAAAGATGTAAAAATTAATAATGAAAAGCCCTATATTGTCATTTTAACAAACGGAGACATCCTCACCGGTTACGTAATAGAGTTTACGAGGAACCCGGAGGAGGGGGACGGTATCAAATTTGATACTGAGCTTGGCACGGCGCTTATTTACGAAAGCCAGATAGAAAGCATCCGCCTTAAAGAAGAGAGAAACAGGCACAATCACCGCGTTTTCCTGCTCCCGACGGCTAATCCCATAGGCAATAATCATTTCATCGGCGCCTTTGAGCTTCTTTTCTTCTATGCGGGATTCGGCATCGCCGATATTTTATCCGTTACCGGCGGCAGAACCATCATTCCCCAAATCAATTCAAATGAACAGCTTACTGTTATGAACGCAAAAGTTACTCTTTTAAGCGAAGAGTTCTCAAAAATAAATAGAAAGCTTTCCCTGGCAGTCGGCGGCAACCTTTCTTATATCAATGACAGGAATAGATTAATCCATTACTATGCCGTTGGGAGCTTTGAGCTTAACCGGACAAGCCTTCACGCCGCTGTTTTTTACAAGGGCGGCAGCAGAAACATCTACGACTTGTATTTTGGAGAGAATACCTTGGAAATGAGATACGCTGACGGTGCTTTCGGGCTTGGTCTCGGTGTTGACACAAGGATACCCGACACCCACGGCGTCTATTTCATTGGCGAGCTTTGGAACAGCAACATTCAGGAGCCTACTCACACAGGCGTTTTGCTGGGAATCAGGCTCTGTAATGATACTTTCTCGGCTGATTTCGGTCTTTCTTTTTTCACAAGTCCTTTTGTCGCTCCCTTCACGAGTTTTGTCTGGACTCCTTTTTGATTAAAATGATATAATAAATCCTGCTTTTTACATTCTTATTCTTCATATATTCTTAATCCCCGTCCTTACGCTTTACGGCCCCGCCCTAAATCTCCCCAGCCCCGCCCTATCTTTCCCCCGCCCCCCCCTAACTCTTTCCCGCCCCCC
>CAZOBD010000097.1:0-14573 GCA_964577665.1 uncultured Hyphomicrobiales bacterium | reverse complement strand
TTCCCAAATCGGAGTTTGGGAATGAGATGTAAGGTGTCTGAAACGTAATGTAAATAAAAAACCGTATGAGACCCCGCCCCAGCCCTCCCCAAGGGGAGGGAGCAAGATCATTGAATTCCCTCCCTTTGGGGAGGGTTAGGGTGGGGCTTAAAATACAAAGATGAAACATTCTTGATCAAGAAAAATTACACAAGGAGATGGTTTTTTTTAAGACAAAATTACAATGAATGTATCACATGCTTAACAACGCCCTGCACCTGAAACTCCATAAAAGGCTTTATCTCAATAGGCAGGAAGTTTTTATTGGCTGATACCAGATAGGGGATGTCGTCCAAAATACGATACTGCTTTACGGCTAACTCGCCGTTTAGCGCCGCTATGACTATTTTCCCGTCACGGGCGGCTTCTCTTGAATTGACTATCAGAATATCCCCGTCGTAAATATTTTCGTCTATCATGCTTTCCCCGTTTACATGCACAAGAAAAATATCGTCCGGTACGGGCGCCAGAAAGCTGTTTAAGTCAAGGGTTATAAGAGATGTTTTTCTGTCTTTTTCTTTTCCGGCAGGCACCGAAGCAGAAAAAACCGGCGCTTCAAAACTGTAATATGATTTTACTTCAAGTAATCTGTCTGCTTTCATAGTCAAAACGAATGAATAGATTTTGTAACAACTCCGATTATTTGATATTCAAGGTAGGGGGCTATTTTTATGGGCAGATACTGATCGGAATGGGACTGAAGCACAACCTCGCCGTCGATTTCCCGGTACATCTTCACAGTCAGGTCGTCGTTTATGGTTACTACGACAAGTTTTCCGTCTTCCGGTTCTACGGCGGTATCTACCACAAGAATATCGCCGTCGTCAACACCGATATTTTTCAAAGAATTTCCGTTGACCTTTGCAAAAAACGTTGCGGCGGGATGTTCCACCAAAAATTCGTTGAGGTCTATATGTTTGTCAATCTCGCTGTCTGCCTCGACGGGCAGGCCGGCGGATACGGACATGACAAACATCGGAATCTTCCGGCTTTTGCCCGGTTGAAAGCCTATGATTTCAAGCACCTTCATAAGCACTCCGCTGTTTTATATAACAAACCGATTATGTATCTTTAAAAATAAAATACATTTCCCCCCTAAAAGAAATGTATATTAATATAGCGAATTTTCATTAAATTCCAAAATAAAATTTCAGGACTATATAATGTAAAAAGTTCAAGTTTGTAAAGCAGTGAATTTTATGTTAATTTTGTTGTGATGTTTTTTGTATAATCAATAGAGACAAAACATCCTTGATTTGGGAAAAACATACAAGAGGTAGATTATTTTTGAAATAAAAAATGTAACCGTAACAACAAATTATGAGAAAAAAAAGAAAGCAGAAAAGGGAAAAGACAGAACTGACAATAGAATCAATAGGATTTAACGGTATTGCAGTAGCAAGACACGACGATATAGTCTATTTTGTTAAAGGTGCCGTACCCGGCGATAGAGTAATTGCCGAAATAAAAAGAAAGAAGAAAAAACATATAGAAGCTGAAGCCGTGGAAATTCTTGAGCATTCGATTGACCGCGTTCTCCCCCTGTGTAAATATTTCGGAACATGCGGCGGATGCACTTGGCAGCACCTGCGCTATGAAGAACAGCTCAAGTGGAAGCGCCGCCACGTTAAGGATGCGTTTGAAAGGATAGGAAAAATTCTCCCCGAAAATATTCCCGAAACTATTCCTTCGCCGCAGATTTTTAATTACAGGAACAAAATGGATTTTTCTTTCGGGGCGTCCCGATGGCTTACAAAAGAGGAAATTCAGAACGAAGAAAATATCGGGCAAAAGCAGTTTGCACTCGGTCTGCATATACCAGGGCGCTACGATAAAATTTTAGACATCGACTCTTGCCAGATTCAGATGGAAGAGGGAAACGAAATCCTTAATCTTTTCAGGGAGAAAGCCCTTGAATCAGGCGTTACTGCTTTCAATGAAAAAACGCATGAAGGCTTTCTGCGCAATCTTGTTCTCCGTATGAGCCCCGTTGAAAAGGAAATGATGTGCATTTTGGTAACTAACTCGCCTTCGGCCAAAGAAGACGAAGATTATCTTGAATGGTACAGAAAGGATTTCCCGAAACTCTTCCCGATGGCTGTGAGTATTATTCATGCTGTCAACCCGGAAATAAAGCCCGTCGCCATTGGAGAAATAAATTTCGTGGAAGGAAAGGACTTTATCCGGGATTCAATTTTGGGAATCACATACCGTATTTCTCCGTTCTCATTTTTTCAGACGAATTCCTGGCAGCTTGACGTTTTTATCTCACGAATAATAGAGTTTGCCGGATTATCAGGCGCCGAAACCCTATGGGACATGTATTGCGGCACGGGTTCAATCGCGCTGCCCGCATCGAAAAGGGTGAAAAAGGTATTTGGGTTCGAGCTGGCGGAAAGTTCCATAGATGATGCCAGGCAAAACGCGGTGCTCAACGAAATAGAAAACGTGCATTTCAAGGCTCTCGACCTGCATTCCAAGGAAATATCTTCCGTTTTGGAGCAATACGACAAGCCGGACGTAATGATAATCGATCCGCCCCGGGCAGGGATGCACAAAAATCTTCTGAAATACATTCTGAACGCTTTTCCCGAAAAGATTGTCTATGTTAGCTGCAATCCCGCCACGCAGGCAAGGGATTGCGAAGCCCTTTCCGAGAAGTATCACATAAAGAAAGTGCAGCCCGTAGATATGTTTCCGCATACTTTTCATATAGAATCCATTGCACGGCTTGAAAAGAAATAAGTATATCCATAAGCTGCGGTATTACAAGCGCTTTTAAATGCTGCAGCGGAACGCCGGTGTGTTGGAACAGCATATTTAGACCTCATTATTCCTCAGTAAATCTAACCGTTTTATAATCCTAAACTTGAATTGGGTTAAATGTCTCTGCAATGTCTATCATTTCAGGAGTGTCGGGCATTTTTATTAGAAATGTTTTTTTATAATAAATTGAAAGATATATTTCTAATAATGAAGTTTAAATATTAAATGGTAATTAATTTATTTCTAAAAGAAGAAAATTTATAAACATAAATTAAAAATATGTATTATAAAATGAATTATATATATTAAATAATGAAAAATATATAATTAAAAGAGAAGCATTTATAAATATAGCTGAAATAAATATAGGAATTAGTGAATTATTCTTAATAAAAGGAGTAATATTTTCATTTATGATAGTTTTATCTATATACAAAGCCGGAATACGTATAATAAAAGTAGAATTATGTATAATATTAGCCTTAATATATATAGAAATGTCTTTATATGTACTTGCTTCACCCTTTCCTGAACGTGCTTCACCCTTTCTTGAACATGTATCACCCTTTCTTGTGTATGCTTCACCCTTTCTTGTGCATGCTTCACCCTTTCTTGAGCGTGCTTCACCCTTTCTTGAGCGTACTTCACCCTTATATTTTAATGCTTCTGCTCTTATTTTACATGATTCTATCATTATTAAAGATTTTACATTAAAAATTATTTAATATACTGACAAATAAGATAATATTTTTTTATTAATAATAAATTAGAAATAAATAATAATATATGATTCGTATTATTTTATAATTATTCCGGCATTTATCATTCTAAAATAACTAATAAAAGATAATACTTCATAAATAAATTCTTTTTATCAAGAATATAAAATGCTTATGGAAGGATATGATTAATTTGCTTTGTTCTTTTTTGAGGAAAAATCGGATGTGTTTTTTTATAATTCTTAAATTACTGTCGATTAAGAACCTTAGTTAATAATTGAATAACATTAATGCAGCCTTATACAAACAAAAGACGGGCAGTATTAACCGCCCGCCTTTGTTATTCCGGCTCTTCTCATAGAAATCATACCGGAAATTTTCTATTCGGCTTTGGGATGTGCCAGTTTGTAAGCGTTTTTCAGTCTTTCTACGGATACATGTGTGTAAACTTGAGTGGTGGAAAGGGATGCGTGTCCGAGCATTTCGCTTACGGATTTGATGTCTGCGCCGTTGTCAAGGAGGTGTGTGGCAAAGGAATGCCTTAATACATGCGGACTTTTTTGTTTTGCCTGCGTGAAACCTTCCATAGCCTTTTTTACGGCGTTGTAAGCTCCTACGGGACAAAGTCTTTTGCCCCGTTTTGTTATGAATAGCGCTTTTTCAGGGAAATCTATAAGGTCTTTTTTCAGTTTTGGGCGCAATTCTAAATAAAATGCAAGAGCTTCGGCGGCTTTTCTTCCGATAGGAACAATTCTTTCCTTTCCGCCTTTTCCGTTTACTTTTACGGTTTTAGAGGAAGCATTAATATCACCGAGATTAAGCTGTAAAGCTTCGCTGATTCGGAGACCGGAACTGTAAATAAGCTCTATTAAAGCGGCATTTCTTGCTTGAACGGGGTCGTTTTTGTCAAGATTTTCAAGAAGATTGTCAACTTCATCTTTCATCAAATATGAGGGAAGTTTTTTTTCTGTTTTTGGAGTGGGAAGCAGAGAAGCATTATTTTTATCAATAAATTCTTTCTTTTGAAGAAACTTAAAAAAAGCCTTTACTGCGGATACTTTCTGCTTGATTGATTTTTTTGCAAGCCCCTTATCGTGCAGCCATCCGGGGAAAATCCGCAAGTCTTCGCTTTCAATACTTTCAACGTCAGGTTTTGCGTCGAACTCCTCTTTGAAAAATTCAGCAAGCTGATTAAGAGCAAAGTTATAGCTCTTTACCGTCTGCATAGAATAATTTCTTTCGTACTTGCAATAATCTAAAAACCTGTCTGTTGCTGCTGCTAATTCCATTATTTCCCCTTTATTAATGCTGCAAAATACATATATTCCGAATGAAACGCAAATTCTAAGCCAAAAAAGTCAGACCACACGAACCTCTCTTTCGAGTTTGACGCCGTATTTTTCAAAAACGGAACTTTCAATTTCACGAGCCAGATTCAAAATCTGCTCTCCGGCTGCATTTCCGTAATTGACAAGTATCAATGCGTGCTTTTCGTAAACGCCTGCGTCCCCCCTGCGTTTCCCTTTCCATCCGAGGCTTTCAATCAGCCAGCCTGCAGAGAGCTTAACTTTGTTTTCCCCGTATGGATAAACAGGCGCTCCGTTTAAAAGGGGCTTCAAATCATTAAACTTTTTTTTGTCCAGTACGGGATTTTTAAAAAAACTGCCTGCATTGCCAAGTTCTTCGGGCTTGGGCAGTTTTCTTTTCCGCAGCCTGACCACCGCATCGAAAACATACTGGGGGTCGGGATGCTCGACGGCAAACTTATTTATCTCATTCTGTATATCGGAATATGAAATATTTATATCGTGATATTTTTTTAACTTATAACGAACGGAGGTAATAATGAACTTGTCTTTCAGCTCATTTTTAAATATGGAGCTGCGATAAGAAAAGCCGCATTCTTCTTTTTTCATGGTAATATATTTTTGCTTTTCCAGATTAAAACCGCGCAGGGAAAGAAAAGAATCCGACTGCTCAACGCCGTAAGCGCCGATGTTTTGTATCGGAGCAGCGCCCACAGTGCCGGGTATAAGAGCGAGATTTTCCAGACCGTACCATTTGTTTCTGAGGCAGGTTTCTACGAAGCGGTGCCAGTTTTCGCCTGCGCCTGCCTCTATTTCAATTATATCATCGGCGGAATCGATGATATTTATACCTCTGATATCAAGATTAATTATCAGTCCGGGAAAATCATCCGTAAAAAGGACGTTGCTGCCTTCGCCGAGAATTATAAAATGATTATCCCTGAATCTGGAGGAATCAATGAGATTCCGAAGCTGTTCTTCATTTCTCGGATTAGCCCCAAAAGCAGCTCGTACATTCACGCCGAATGTATTAAGTTTTTTAAGTGATATGTGCTGTTTTATTTCCATAGAATAAAAAAAGAAAAGGCTGCATCAAATGCAATGCAGCCTTAAAAACGAATTAGCAGTGAAAAAATTATTTGATATTCGGTCCCGTCATGTTTTCCGGACGGACTTTTTCATCGAATTCTTCTGCTGTGAGTATGCCGAGTTCCACGGCAGATTCTTTCAAAGTCTTATTATGCTGATGTGCATACTTTGCAATCTTTGCAGCATTGTCATATCCTATGTGCGGATTAAGAGCTGTAACGAGCATCAGAGTATTCCTTACGAAAAAGTCTATCTTTTCTTTGTTGGGTTCAATACCCGATGCACAGTATAGATTGAACATGGTAATTGTATCTGTAAGTATTCTTACGCTCTGCAGGAAATTATAAATAATTACCGGTTTGAATACATTAAGCTCGAAGTTGCCCTGCGAGCCTGCAAAATTGATGGCTGCATCGTTGCCGAAGACCTGAGCCGTTACCATAGTCATAGCTTCCGATTGTGTGGGATTTACTTTGCCGGGCATGATTGAAGAGCCGGGTTCGTTAGAAGGAATAATCAGCTCTCCCAAGCCGCAGCGGGGACCTGAGGCAAGCCAGCGTATGTCATTTGCAAGTTTCATCAGGGAAGCCGCAAGTGTTTTCAGGGCGCCGTGTGCAAAAACAAGAGCATCGTGGGAAGCAAGCGCTTCAAATTTATTTGGTGCGCTTACGAAAGGCAGACCGGTTATGTCTGCTATTTTTTGAGCCACTTTGTCTGCAAAATCGGGATGAGTGTTCAGTCCCGTGCCGACGGCAGTTCCGCCGAGAGCTATTTCGTATAGTCCGGGCAGTACCAGATGTATTCTTTCCACTGCTTTTGTTAACTGCTGCACATAGCCTGAAAACTCCTGTCCGAGTGTCAGCGGTACTGCATCCATAAGATGTGTTCTGCCGACTTTTATTATTTCGTCAAATTCTTCTGCTTTTTTCTCAAGTGTCAGCTTCAGAGCGGCTATTGCGGGCAGAAGTTTATGGTTTAGCTCTTCGGCTGCTGCAATGTGCATTGCGGTAGGGAAGGTATCATTTGAGCTTTGCGACTTGTTTACGTCATCATTGGGATGGACGGGAGTTTTACTGCCGAGTTTTCCTCCGGCAAACTCTATGGCTCTGTTTGCTATCACTTCGTTAGTGTTCATATTGGACTGAGTGCCGGAGCCTGTCTGCCAGATAGAAAGCGGGAAATGTCCGTCGAGTTTTCCTTCTATTACTTCATCCGCCGCTTTGATTATCAGGTTTAGTTTTTCCTTTGGAAGAGTGCCGAGTTCATTGTTTGTAATGGCAGCGGCTTTTTTCAAAATTCCCATGCCGCGAATTATCTCGCGGGGCATTTTTTCTATGCCTATTGCAAAATGCTTTAAAGAACGAGCAGACTGCGCGCCCCAATATACATTTTCCGGTACTTGGATTTCGCCCATTGAATCTTTTTCGATGCGTGTTTTCATTTAAAATTTCCGATTTTGTGAAACAATCTTTATTTTAGGAGAACTGTTTGTCAATAAATTAAAATACAAATTATCTTGAAATTTATAAAATATTTATCCTTTTTTCGATATTTTTTTTAATAAGTAAAAAAAATTATTGAAAAATTCAAATAAATTCAATATTTTATAAACATTATTTTCATAAAATCGAACTAAGTAATATGCGGTTTTTGGTTGTAGAAGATATGGTCGTTATGCGCCGTTTAATCATTAATACGTTAAACGGTTTAGGTTATTATGAGGTGGACGGCGCCGATAACGGTGAAGAAGCTTGGGAAATGCTAGCCCAAAATGATTATGACTGTATTATCACCGACTGGCTTATGCCCGGCATGGACGGCGTGGAGCTTACCAAACTCGTGCGGCAGACACCTGCTACCCGGCATATACCAATACTTATGATTACTGTTCAGGCTGAAAGGAACAATGTCAGAACAGCCCTGAAAGCAGGGATTTCCGATTTTATTGTGAAACCCTTTAACTCGGAAATCCTTATAAACAAGCTCGACAAGATGCTTTCCAACAGGGAAGATTTTGCAATAAAATAATTCTTATCTGCATTTTATTCTTCAATACCTGCCGTAGTTAATATTTCAATATCGGTATCTGCCGGCAGTTCAGTATAGCTTATTACATTGACCATCGGAAACTGGCTTTGAATCATTTTTCTCAGATAGGGTCTGAGCTGTGCCGAGCAGATTATTGTAGGCATGTGACCGGCAAGAGTAATCTCATCTATTGCGTTTGAAATGCTTTTATTAAATTTTCTGATTTCATCCGGAGCAAAACCGAGAGTGGGAGATGCGATGTTCTGCCCTTTTGACTGGAGTTTTGTGGTCATGTTGTTTTCCATGCCGGGATCAAGCGCTATGGCATGTATCACACCGTTATCGTCTTCGTAAAGTTTTTTTATTGTTTCGGAAAGATTATGACGCACATATTCTGTTAAAACTTCTACATTTTGAGTAACTTTGTAGTATTCCAGCAAAGATTCGATAATCATCGGTAAGTCTCTGACGGGAATGCTTTCGTCCAATAAGTTTTGAAGCACTTTCTGCAAAGTTGAAACAGGCAGATTATCCGGCGACACTTCCTCTACCAGCGCGGGATAATCGTCTTTCAGATTATCTACAAGATGCTTCACGTCCTGCCGGGTCAAAAGCCGGCTGGAATTTCTTCTGAGAAGCTCGGTCAGGTGAGTTGTAAGAACAGTGGCAGATTCTACAACGGTATAGCCCATAATTTCGGCATTTTCACGCTCGTTATAGCTTATCCAAGTAGCAGGAAGTCCGAAAACAGGCTCGGTTACTTTTATGCCGGGAAGATCTCCTTCAGCAGTTCCGGGATTCATGGCTAACAGCATATTGGGGTGAAGCGTATTGGCTGCTATTTCATTTCCCCTGATTTTTATTACATATTCCTCCGGTTCAAGTCTTAAATTGTCTCTTACACGAACAGGCGGTAGAATAATCCCGAGTTCCTGAGCAAGCTGACGGCGTACGTTGGTAATGCGCTTAAAGACGTCTCCGCCCTGCGATTCATCCACGAGGGCAATCAGAGAATAGCCAAGCTCTATTTCAACCGGATCGACCCTGAGCAGTTCTTCAACGGGCTGCTCTTCGGGGGATTCCGGTTTTTCTGTTTCGGCAAGTTCTTTTCTAAGTTCCTCTTCTTCTTCACGTTTTAGTTTTCGCGTTCTGAAAAATGAGAAAGCTCCCGCTGCCAATGACAGCATGAAAAACGGAATGAACGGAAATCCGGGAAGAAGTCCGATTGCAAAAAGAGCTAAAGAAGCGACTCCGAAGGCACGCGGTTTTGCGCCGAACTGCTCGCCCACCTGTACATTTAGCTTATTGTCAGCACCCGAACGTGTAACCACCATACCCCCGGCTACTGAAATCAAAAGCGAGGGTATCTGCGAAACTAAGCCGTCGCCTATGGTCAAAATTGTATAAGTTGAAAGCGCTTCAGATACATTCATATTAAGCTGGGCAACACCGATGATAAAACCGCCGATAATATTAACACCCGTGATTATCAAGCCTGCTATGGCATCTCCTTTGATGAATTTTGCGGCGCCGTCCATTGACCCGTAAAAATCCGATTCGCGGGTCAGTTCCTCGCGTCTTTGGCGGGCATCCTGCTCTGAAATGTAGCCTGCATTTAAATCTGCGTCGATACTCATCTGCTTGCCGGGAAGAGCATCCAAAGTAAACCTTGCGGCTACTTCGGCAATTCGTGTAGAACCTTTTATAACAACCACAAAGTTAATTATCAGCAAAATCAGAAAGATAATAATTCCGACCACATAGTTTCCCTTGATAACGAAAGTACCGAATGCCTGTATTATTTCTCCTGCATCAGCTTCTCCGAGAATAAGCCGGGTTGTTGCGACATTAAGCCCCAGTCTGTATAGAGTTACGACAAGCAGGATTGTAGGAAATGCGGAAAACTCAAGGGGTTTTATCAGGTAAACCGCCACGAGCAGAATAGTAATGGAAATACCAATATTAATTGCTAGGAAAATGTCAAGAGCAAAGGGCGGCATCGGGATTATCAGCAGCGACAATACAAGCAGCACACCGCCCGCCATCACCAGATCGGAACTGCCGCTTAAGAAAGGAGCGGCGGCATTGCGAAAACGCGCCAAAGCTCCTGTGTTAAATGCCGATATTTGATTTTCTTTTGCCATTTTAATGCGAAAAAGTCATAAACCGTGCCAATCAGTTATACACTCCCGCCTGCTTTTCTTTCAGACCGTAAACATAAGCGAGTATCTGCGCCACTGCCTTGAAAAGATTTTCCGGTATTTCTTCGTTGATGTCAACATTATAATAAAGCGTTCTTGCCAAAGGCGGCTCCTCAACTATGGGAACATTGCGCTCAGCAGCAATCTCACGAATTCGTAAAGCAAGAAAATCCAACCCTTTAGCAACTACCACAGGAGCATTCATTTCGCCCATTTTGTATTTCAATGCAACCGCAAAATGAGTGGGATTGGTAATAACCACATCGGCGCTTTCTGCGGACTGCATCATAATGTTTCTCATTCTCTGGCGCATTAGCTGGCGGAGACGCGCTTTTATTTTAGGATCGCCTTCTGCCTGTTTGTGCTCTTCTTTGACCTCAAATTTGGTCATTTTCATATCTTCTTTATGGCGGTGTTTCTGGTAAATCCAATCTGTTACAGCAATTACAATATAAACGGCAGCCACTTTCATCACCATTTCAAAGCTGAGCGCAACCATAAAATCGGCAAAATCGGCAAATGGTCTTTCTAGTAATCCGATTATCTCCTCTTCCTGATTTCTGATAACGGAATAGACCACCAGCCCGAGGATAAGCAGCTTTACAAAACTTTTTGCCAGCTCAAACATGGAGCGTCCCGAAAAGAAAATCCTTTTCAGTCCTTTGAAAGGATTAAAAATCTGCTTGAAGTTCAGCCCTTTTGTGAATTTTTCTGTGGCTATTTTTAGCCCTACCTGGCTGATTTCAGACGCCAGTATTACGATGAAAATCGTGAACATAACAGGCAGGAGTATCCCCGCCAGCAAGCCCATCAGTTTTCCGTAATAGTAAATAAAATTTGTAAAGTTTATGTCGAGAGTGGAAGACTGCATGAACATTTCACGCATGAAGTTCATTACCGTGCCGAAGATATTGCCCCCCAGTATAAAAACCAAAAGACCTCCGAACAGCATAATTGCCGAAGTGGTCATCTCTGTGCTTTTTGCTACCTGCCCCCTGTTACGCGCCTGCTTAAGACGTTTCGTAGTAGGGTCTTCGGTTTTTTCCTGGCCTTCGGTGTTTTCAGCCACTTAAAACCTCCGATTGTGAAACAAGTTAATTAAACTCTTTCCGGATTAAGACTTAAGATAATCCTCATGGTTTCTTCCTGAAATGTTTCCAGCGAGTACTTAGCCATGAAAACGAAAAGCGGTGCCGAAGCAAGCAGTACCAGGAGCCCGACCGTGATTTTCAACTGAAAACTCAAGATGAAAATATTCGTCTGCGGCGCAACTCGGGCAAGCAGAGCAAGCGCTAAGTTTGTCAGAAAAAGCGCCACGAGTATCGGCGCGGCTATTTTTATTCCTATAATGAAAACCGTTGTTACAAGTTTTATCAAAAGCTGTACCGTCGAGCCGGTTACCTCGAACGTGTTTATAGGCACGGCGCGGAAACTGGCGAAAAGACTTTCCAGCAGAGAATTGGGTCCGCCTATAAAAATAAACAGCATCAGCACAGCCATGTTTTTTAGCTCGCCTACAAGAGTCGGTGCGTTATCATAGTTGAACATCATCTGTGTGTGATAGCCCATGTCAAAATCAATGATACCTCCGGCTAATTTTGCCGCCCAGAATACTGTGTTTGCAGAAAAGCCGATTGCCAGACCCGTCATAATTTCCTTTAGAACAAGAAAAACCATATTCCACAAATGAAATTCAATTTCCGGCTGATCAAGCCAGAAGGCGTGAGTGATCCACATTGCAATCATAGCCGAAAGAAAGACCTTGAACTGGGGAATCAAGCCTTGATTTTTAAACATGGGTGCGGTCATCATCATGGCAAGAACGCGAATAAAAATTAAAACTCCTATCAGGAGCTTGCCGGAAAGAAAATATATACTGTTATCGCCAATCATGCTTTATCTGACATTTTATTCTGGGATGTAAGGCCTTTTTAATGTGCCGGACATATAATTGAAATAATCTCGCCCCTTGTATGATTTGCAGTATCATTGTTGTTTTATCTCTTTTCGTTAAATAATCCCTGCCGTCAAAGCCCGGGTATCATCTGAAACAGCCTTACCGTAAACTCACGCATAGTCTTTATCATAAAGGGCATTATCAGCACCGTAACCAAAAACACCGTCAGCACCTTCGGCACAAAAGTCAGTGTCTGTTCGGATATCGATGTTGCAGCCTGAAAAATCGAAATGGTCAGACCGACAATAAGCGAAGCCAGCAGCATCGGTCCGCAGACAAGTATCACCACATAAAATGCTTCGCGGACAAGGTGAACAACCATTGTATCTGTCATAATTTTCTCCGTTTATTTTTATAAATCGTTTTTTTTTCATTATATCATTCCGCACTTGCCCAAGGAATCTTGCGAATTATGTCCCCTCTTGAGAGGGGATAAAGGGCTGTGTTCCTCATTCGTGAGATTCTGAAACAAGTTCAGAATGACATTTTAAATTAAATTTTAAACTATTTTAAACAATCATACTCTTATGTGTTTTCCCTAATCTTGGATGTTTCTAATAGTTGTCATTCCACACCTGCCCAAGGAATCTTGCGAATTATGTCCCCTCTTGAGAGGGGATAAAGGGCTGTGTTCCTCATTCGTGAGATTCTGAAACAATACTGAAACAAGCTTTCGGCACAGGGACAGAATGACACCACTGAAAATTTTTAACTCTAAAATAATCATCCCCTTGAGTGATTTTCAAAAATCATGCTCATTTCATCTGTTTATTTAAGCCCCACCCTAACCCTCCCCAAAGGGAGGGAATTCAATGATCTTGCTCCCTCCCCTTGGGGAGGGCCGGGGTGGGGTCTCTTCCGGTTTTTCATTCACATTATGTTTTTTTTAATATTTTTTCTTCAATATATGTCAAATCTACCTAAAAATAATCATCCCCTTGAGTGATTTTCAAAAATCATGTATGTTTCATCTGTTTATTTTCAATCCATCCCTTACAAGTAAGAGAGGGAGCAAATCCCTTATTTATAAGGGGGGTGGTGGATCAGTAACGAATATCTCCTATCTCCATATCTAACTTCTCAAAGCAGCTAATACTCAATAATCCCCTTCATCAGCGAATCCACTATAAGATACCATCCGTCAACAAGAACGAACAAAAGTATTTTTATCGGCAGTGAGATAAGCTGCGGCGGCAGAAGGAACATACCAAGCGACATAAGTGTGCTGGCTATGACCATATCAAGCACCAGAAAAGGAATAAAAATCAGGAATCCTATCTGAAAAGCCATTTTAAGCTCGCTAAGCGAGAAAGCAGGGATTATTGTCCATGTTGAAACTTCGCTTACGTCATAAGGCTTGTCTGCGCCGCTCATTTTAATAAAAAGCCCCAAGTCTTCCTCGCGGGTGTGCCTCAGCATGAATTCACGGAAGGGCTTTAGCATATTGTCAACTGCCTGCTCCTGCGTAATTTCCTCCCGCATATAAGGCTGCAGCCCCTCTCTGTTTGCTTCGTCCAAAACCGGCTGCATGACAAAAAATGTGAGAAACAGCGCCAGGCCCGTCAGAAGCTGGGCAGGAGGCTGGCTTTGCGTGCCGAGAGCCTGCTTTAAAAAGTGAAAGACAACGATTATCCTTGTAAAGCTGGTCATCATAATGAGGATAGATGGCGCCAGAGTAAGCACTGTCATCACGGCGATTATCTGCAGAGTCAGCACGAGGTCGTTCTGCGTTTCGTTGTCGCCCATCGATATGGATATTTTAGGAATGCTTATCTGTTGAGATGGTGAAGGCGTCTGCTGTGCCGATATGCCCTGCGAACAGACTGTAAGCAATAACAAAATAAGGACAATGCTTTTCAGCCGCCTTAATATAAAATTTCCTGTATTTTTAAGCATATTATTCTCATTTTATCTTAATTCTGCCTTGTAGAAAACAATTGATATGCCAAATAAGTTAGTACCTGCGGTTAAAGCTAAGCTGTCTGTAAATAATGCCGTGTATCTTGGATATTGCTATGCCGCACCACTTACCCGCAATGACGTTTTTTTGCAAAGATGTCCCGCACCCTGAAGATGTTGGACATTTGAAATAATGACATACCTTTGAACTATTATGAATAATCCTGCCTTTATCTGGCTTCTATTATCCATCCTGCACAAAATTCTGCAATATTTCTTTCTCTTATACTTTACACTATATAAGATTTATAGCAAATTCTTCAAAGCAAAAATAATCGTTAAAATATGCAGTTTGGAAGAAAAAGATCTCCAACATCTGCTAAATGTTAGACATCTGAAGCGGTTGTGAAAAATAAACAAATGAAATATCCATGACTAAGGAAAAACACCCAAGGGGATGTTTATTTTTAGAAGAGATCCCCCAACCCTCTTATAAATAAGGGGGGCTAAGTTATTGAATTCCCTCCCCTTGGGGAGGGTTAGGGTGGGGCTAAATATAAACAGATGA
>CAZOBD010000096.1:0-14581 GCA_964577665.1 uncultured Hyphomicrobiales bacterium | reverse complement strand
GTGAAGTGAGCTATCACTTAGCTTTATTATACGTTGTAGTTGATAAATCTTTTAGACATAGCTTAATAAACTAAAACAAATATATATAAGTAATTATTATTTAAATAATGGAGTTATATAAGCCTATGCAGAGCTTGTTTTTAATTTTTCGTAAAATTAATTTGATTAAATAACAATTAATTTTTAGAAATGTAAATTAACAAAATTGTCAAATTGATGGTGTTTAAAAAGCAAAAAATAATTAATTTTGTTTACTGTTTTCAAAACTTGATTTAGTAATGAATATTAAATGAATTATTTCAAAATGAAGTCTTTTTTTCTTTTGACGTTTTTTGTTAGTTTATAAAAAGTAGCTGAGAATTCAGAAAATAACTTTGTAAAAAAATATGTACGAAAAAGGGGATTAAAAAATGCCAAGTGGAATAACACATCTATTGCTTGCAAAGGAGTTAGCAAACAGGTTGGGAAATGAGAACAAACATCTGAATGATATAATTGCTGGCAGATTTAATTACTTTTTAATTGGTTCCATAGCTCCTGACCTGCCTTATACAAGCGCTTTAGATAACGATATTTTTTCGTCCAATACTAAACTGGCGGATAAGTTCCATTATGAAAATACTTCAGCGGTTCCAATAGAATATTTAAATTACATTAAAGAAAAATCTTCAAAATTTGAAAATGATGATATATTTTCTCATTGTGCATTTGTATGGGGATACATAGCTCATATAATAGCAGATGGAATTATGCTTCCCTTTGTCAGAGATAAAGTCGGTAATTACAATGAGAATAAAAAAGCACACAGAGTATTAGAAATGCATATTGATGTAATATTTAATGATCATTTAACAAAGCAAACAGGTAAATCAGTACATTTTAGACATGCTGATTTACATGAAGAATTGAAAGATTTTTTGGGTGAAAGTAAATACAAAGAAATTCTGCAAATGTTCTGCTTGATGATAAAGAAGACATATAAGGAAGATATTGAATATAATGATTTTGCTGACTGGATAAATGCTCTGTATCGTGCCTTTGATGTTGCTCAAAGCGATTATCTTCATTTTTACAGAAATATCGATATATTTGACGGAGTTATATATAAATCAAACAATGATCTGATTAATAATAAAGATGAATTGTTAACGCTTAACAAAACTATTGAAGGCTATCCTAACTTTCTTGGCACAGATTCAGTGCATTTTATTGATGACTGTGTGCCTAAGTTTTATGAAGTATTTATACCAATACTGTACAAAGCATATGATTTCATTTTTAACAATAGAACTGAGTTTGATTTGAACATTTTACCTGACATCAATCTTGATACCGGAAGAAGTACTGAATTTGCAGAAGTGTTAACAGAAAAACCAATATACTGGAGTTAAAATGAAAAACAATGTACTATTGGTAATCTTAATTGTTTTGATTTTATCAGGCTGTTCTTGCTCGAAAAATGACTGTAAATGGAGTGATGAGTTTTTAATTGACTTTCCAAATTTCAACTATCAGCTAGCCGGAAAATTAAAACTAGAGCAGTATGATTTGAATAATAGCGGAACAAGTGACATAAGCGGTTTCACATATGACAACTACCTTAACAGATGTAAATCTGATTCATCATATTCTTTAAAAGGAATGTATCAGATTCTATCTTGTGCAGATATGGTTCATTTTGAATCTCACACGGAATATTTTACTGTAGTTTTATTCTACAACAGTTCAAAGAGAGTAATTGTCGATCATTCGATAGGCTCTTTTATTGATACAACTTTTATTTCAAAAAAAATGCTTTCACATTACGAGCTAGAAAAGTATGCCCAACTCAAGAAGCCTAAATAAATTTCTTTTGTCGATAAAAGATTATGTTATTAAAATTATTCGTTTATTAAACTTGGAGAAAAAATACTAAAAAAAAGCCTTGAAAAAGAAGAAGCAACTATCAAATTAGACTACGGACTGCCAAAATACAAAGTTACAAAAGAAGTAACGGTAATATAATAAATATTGGTGAAAAAATCTATCAAAAATATTATTCTCATAGCAATTGAGAAATCACTTTTAACAAACGAAGAAGTGAATGCAGTAACCCAAAAACACGGATTTTGTGCATTAAGCTGGTGGCTGAATCCCTTTCACTTAATATTTGGAGTATTTAGTTTAGGGCTGCTATTCTTTTACAAATCACATCTTATCAAGAACGAAGTAATTATCATTACAAACAAAAGGCTAATAGGTTCGGTCAGCCCGAAACTATTTACCAAAGACAAAATTGAACTCACATTGAAGGGCATTGATAATATCATTGAAGATGAAACCATACTCGGCAACCTCTTTGGATGGACTTCTGTAGAAATTCAGACAAGAGCAGGTCACTATCAGCAAAGAATGGTAACAAAGGATTCGGTAAGGGAATTGAAGAATAGTTTTTATGAGATGCCTGGATCATGAGTTTGTTATTAAATATATTGACTACAATAATTGAAAATATTCTTTCAACTAATAATTCCTAAATATAAAAATTAATATTATTTAATATAAAGGTGTTTTTGTGTTTAAAACTGATCTTCATTTTTTCAAAATAATAACAGATTATATTACTTCACCAATAGTCAAAGATATAATAGTTTTTATAATATTACAGTTTATTTATGGATTTTTTATACGTAAGAAAATACTACTAAAGCATGATATCAATGAAATTATTAATAAAATTGAAGAGAAAGTTCAAGTATTTAGAGTGCTATACATGCCAAGTATTTCAAAATCGAGCATAAATCTAATTAATAAAAAGAATTATAACTTATATAAAAGTATTGAAACTTTTTTATTAAATACAAATCTTAGTTTATCTGAAGTTAGAATTCAATCTGAAAATTTAGTTAGAGAATTACAAAGTACAAGGTAAATAATATGAATTATATCGATTACAAAAACAAAAATTTAGAATATATCCAAAAGCATAATAAAAGATTCTTAGAAGTATTTGATGTCAAAAACCGAAAAGATACAGTTTTTTCAACAATATTGAATTTCGATACTGAAAAATCGAATTCTAGTTTTTCTGCTGAAGATTATTTTAAATTACTATATACCGAAACATCTTCATTAAAAAAAGTAAATGAAGAGATAATTGATAATTTTAAATTTGAAACAAAATTTCAAATAATACACTCATTTGCAAAAAATGGTAAATCAACTTTCTTAAAGCACTTACAATATAATAAAAAAAGATATATTTCAAAGGGTTTAAATCTTATATTTATAAATTTTGATTTTTCAAGCAATACTACGAATAGCAATGCGTCGCCATCAAGTTTTAAGAATACTGTTCATTCATTTTTTGAGTATTATCTATTTAATGGAGGTAAAATTAATATTGATAGTCTCGAAGCTATAAAAGTACTAAATAAGTTTATAGACGAAATTAGCATTGATCAAACAATTCATCTTTCTGAAAAAAAATATCATGAAATAAAAACCATATTCTTTCCTTTTAGGAATAAATTAACCCAGATAATAAACGAATATGATAGTTCGACAGAATTTGAAGAAGTAAAACAACAAAATTTTTTTATTAAGTTTAATGAAATTCTAAATAGTTTTGGAGAAGAAAAAGCCGGTGAGATATTAGTTTATATAATACTTTTAAGGCTAATTAATCTAAAAGATCAATTTTCAAAAGAGATTATTGATGTATATGAAAATAGTTATAAAAAGACAAGAAACAGAATTGTTGTAGTTTTTGATAATATTGATGATATTACTTCACATATAGCAAAAGAAATTGCAACAAATCAAGCCTTTTATTTAAGCAAATTCATGGACATCTATTTTACATTTCTTTGTGAATTTAAAAAACTTTTCAAAAATTTTATCTTTAATGAGGATGTATATTTTATATACTCCTATAGAACAGCAAACTTTGTTAATGCGTTTCAAGTTTTTCGTAGAAGATATTTTCTAAATGAATCTCAAAAAAATCGATATACAGAATATTTCTATAATGCAAAAAAATTTAAAATTACAACGGTTAAAGAATCAGCCTGTATTATTGAATATAAATTTTGGTTTTATAAAACTCTCTGTGAGATTAACAATGTTGATATCAGCCCAAAGTATTACTTTTTTGACTATCTTAATACATTGGTGTATTTAAATTCACGGAATCCGGACGATATAGATTTAAGTCAAGTATATAGATTGTGGAATGGAAATCGTTCAATTATTTTTAACAGCCAATTTTTTAGACAGTTTGAGAATTTAAATATAGACAAAATTGATAAAGATTTCATCTTTCTAGAAAAGGGTACATATCTTCATTTTTTTTTAAAACCATTCTATGATACTGGATATTATGAAACAAATCTTTCTACTATTATTACAAAAATTTTTAGAGAATTTAATAATTGTACAGATAGTTCCAAATGTGAATTGAGCAGATTGCTTTTCAATGTTATCATTAATACTCTACAGGAATCTAATAATCGTTTAAGAAGAATTGATGATTGTGTAGATTTGATTGACAAAGGCATTTCACTATTTGAATTACTTAATACTCTACAAATCAAGAATAAAGACGGAGCAAGTGCCTACAGTTTAGATGAAATCAATGAATTTCTTAATCTTTTGTTTTATGAAGAAATTGATGCGTGGGGGCATTTGTTAACTTGTACTAAAACAACAACATATGAAAAAGATCAAGATTTGCTTCAAGGGAAATTATTAACTTTTGATAACGAATTCTCATCATATAAGGAGATTCAAAAAGGTTGCTCTAATGAATCTTTAAAACTAAAACTTAAAGACATAAAATTTTTCTATAACGATAATGCTTATTATTTAGTTAAATATGTTTTGCCAAATTTTGAATACTTCTCAGTTTTTACTGGAGTTAAAAAACCTCTTAAGTATTTAATTGATTATAGAATTTTTGAGAACGAGTATAAGTTTGATTTTTCTGAAGTTATTAATAAGATCTTAGGACTTGTTAACTGTTTATGTAAATCATCTATTACTTGTTACAGGGAGTACTTCCTTGAACATTGGACACCAAAAGAGTATTGTGAAACAAAGTTAAGTTTTAATAATACCTTTCATTTCAAAGATGTGATATCAAGGCATATAACATATTTAGATCAGTTCAGAAGATACTTGTTAAAGAATTCTAGAAGGATATATAATGTTGAAAATAATACTTTAGAAAAATTACAGTATGAAATTAACATTAAATTAACATATTTTCTTAAGAAATATTTAGATTTGTATTTTACTACATTTGAAAGTTTTAAGGATATGGGTGATCTACCTCAGAGTTTAATTGATGCGAACCATGTATTCTTAAAATTATCTGAAATATTAGAAACAATTGAGAAAAAAGAAAATTTAAATAAAAATATTGTTTTAGAGTATTACAGTACTAAATGAATTATGACTCAATAATGCTACTAAAAAAATAGATACATTGAATTACTTAACTCTCGTATTAATAAATGGTTATCACATTATCATTGAACATTCTTAGTCAACAATTTATCAGTTATTGACTTTGTATTAAAAGTTCTATATATTGTTAAGAGATAGATGATGCCTAGCTTTTGGATGGTCTCTACAGATGGCTAGAATTTCTAATCAGTTTCGAAGTTGCTGATATTAACTAAGGTCTATCTCTTACTCTTAAGAATAATATTATTTCTTGAAGTTTGTTCAACAAACGCGTTGTATTTACCATCCAAAATACAACGCTTTTATTATTTTTCTAATAATTATCTTGAACAAATTCTTTATTCCCGCTTAAAACTGATCCACTTTTCCCGCTGAAAATTGACACACCTGTTATATTGTTTGATTTTAGTAACTGGGCATAACAAATTTATACACAGCCGACAGAAAGCCCTGCTATAGCAGTCAGAAAGCTCCTAATAAGAAGAAAGAAAAAGAATAAAGAATAAGAATAGTTTTTCTATTTAGTCGATGCTGAAAAACACATCATCCAAAATTCAGAGTCAATATTTTCCTGTTAGGCAATATGGATCTCACAGCCAAAATTAACTCGAGCAAAGAAAAGCGCAGCTTCCGCATCAGCTTTCCGGAAGTTGTAAGCTGCGCTTGATAGTAATAAATTCATTTCGTCGCCGAGTACCCCTTTCAGGTAATTTCGTGCCATCCTGCAATCGTTTTTTAGGTGGCCGATGACCGCTTCCACCGAGGCGCGGCGTCGAAATCGCTGTTTCCACTGCCATTTGCTGTAACCTTGCTTTCGCTGCTTGTGCACCCTTAATATTTCTGTTTCGCCGATTCTTTTTCTCCCACTAAATCCATCATCTACAAGCACTGCTTTTGGTTGTTTGTTAAAAATTTCGTAATATTGTTTCAACGTTTTTTCCAATGTGTTGCCGTCATAAGGATTACCCTGAAAGTTTTCTGCCGCCACTATCACGCCGCTGTTCTTTGATATTAATATATTTACCTTGCTGCCGAACTCATACTTCTTATGTTCCTTGCCTTTGGCTATACAGCTGACTTCCGGCTCGTGCAGGCTGTAAATCTTGTTCTTGTCATTAACTTTCTGCTCAAGTATTGCATGGCATAAGTCTATCTTTTCGCGATACTTCTCCAATGCTTCGGCGCTTAGCTTCCGTTCAATATCTCTCAGCAATCTGCCTGCTCTTGTTTTCAGCTTACGCGCCGCGCTTTCTCCCTCCTTTTTGCGCTTCACAGTTTTTCTGTAACGCGTCAGCCACAGCAGTTTCGGAACTGTATCGCGGTAACTCTGTCTCAGCTCAAGCCCTTATTTCGCTCAAAGTGTACAACCTATTTCGGACAAAGTGTACCAGGTGTTTCAACCTTAACTCTCCTTCTAAGTTAATAAAAAAATCTCTTGCAGCCTAATCAAAAATATTTCTCTTGCAGCTTATTTTAGTTTTTTTCTCATAGAGCTGCCTTTCAGTTCTATTCTGTGCGCCGTATGAACAATTCTGTCGAGTATTGCGTCTGCTATCGTCGGTTCTGCAATCACTTCGTGCCATTGGTTTACCGGAAGCTGGCTCGTGATGATGGTCGATTTTCTGCCGTGGCGGTCTTCGATTATTTCCATCAGGTTGAGTCTGTTTTCCGTATCTAAGCGCTGAAGCCCGAAGTCGTCGAGGATAAGCAAGTCATGTTTTTCTATTTTTTCTTTTTCCTTGATGTCGGTGGCATCGGCTTTCAGCATCTTCAGTTTTGTAAACAGCTTGGCGATGTTGTAATACAGGACTTTGAAGCCTGCGCTGCATGCCTGATGACCGAGCGCCGATGCCAGATAACTTTTGCCTGCTCCTGTAGCTCCGGTGATGATGATGTTTTCCTTTTTCCGTATAAAATCACATCCGGCAAGGCGGAGCATTTCGGCGCAGTTCCAAAAATTAGGGATTATGCAGAAATTTTTTAATGCTAAGACAGAAATAACTTTATATTCTCCTTCTAAAATTGGCTTGATAAGTAAAATTTTAGAAAATTTAATTTCACCCGAAGAATCACATTTTTATTTAAATCCATAAAAAAGAGGATTTATTAAACAGCCCACTAAGAATTAAATCCTTTATACCCAAATATTTATATTTCGTAATCAATTTTAAATACTTCTTAATTGAAAAAATATGCATCAAAGCTGTAGAAATGTACATCGAAGCTGTAGAAATGTGCGTCGAAGCTGTAGAAATGTGCGTCGAAGCTGTAGAAATATGCGTCGAAGCTGTAGAAATGTGCATCGAAGCTGTAGAAATGTGCGTCGAAGCTGTAAAAATGTGCATCGAAGCTGTAGAAATGTGCGTCGAAGCTGTAGAAATGTGCATCGAAGCTGTAGAAATGTGCATCGAAGCTGTAGAAATGTGCATCGAAGCTGTAGAAATGTGCGTCGAAGCTGTAGAAATATGCGTCAAAGCTGTAGAAATGTGCTTTATATTCATATTTTTGTTTATCTAAGTCTTCTGATGAATATCCGTGAGCTTCTGATGAGCATCCGTGAGCTTCTGATGAGCATCCGTGAGCTTCTGATGAACATCCGTGAACCTATGATGAGCATCCGTGAGCTTCTGATGAACATCCGTGAGCCTATGTTTTTATATTTTATTGGTTAAAAATGAAAGAATATTCCTTAGGTTCTAACTATACTAAATTAAAATATGTTAAAAATTTTGGAAAGGGATTTAAGATAGTGATTGTTTTTGGGTTAAACCCATTGTTGGTTTGAAATTAATATCAGGAAGTTGTTTTCTATAAGAAGAATGTAAATATCTATGTCTTTGTTTTTATTAAGTTTCTCTTTAAGCCATGTTATTTTAAAAGAGTCTAACAATCCTGCTGGCAGAAAATACTTAAATATGGCTTTTTCCATCTTTTCTTCAATTAATCTTGACTACTGAATTCTTTAGAAAAGAACTCTTTCTCCCCATTTTTTGTTTATGATCCCATATATTTCCACTGACCGTGCAGAGATGACGACTTTTACTTTTTTGCCGATATATTGGTAAGGCGCATTGTAATAATGCTCGTCGCTTTTCAGCCAGATATGGCAGTTCTTATTGACTGTAAGCCGCGAATATTCTTTGATTTCATACTTTTCTGCGGGAAGAGCCTCTAGTTCTTTTTTCTCTCTGGCGCAGAGTTTTTCGTGCAACTCCACATCGCTGTATGAGGCTATGTCTTTATAAGAAAAGCCGCTTGCTTCATACAAAGCTATGTATTTTGTTACTGCCTTTCTATGCAGTCCCAGCAGCTCAGATATCTGTCTTACAGGCTTCTTTTCGTTGTTCAACCTTAATATCTGTCGTAGTTTTAACATGTTGATACTCTCTCGTGCCATTATCTCTCCCTGTTATTTTGTAAAATCAAATAACAGGAGATAATGAATTTTTGAGAATAAGGTTGAATTTTTTTCGTGGTACACTATCCCGAAATGGCTGGTACACTTTCCCGAAACGAGTGGTACACTTTCCCGAAACGAGTGGTACACTATAAAACGAAATCCCCGGTACACTTTGACCGAAATTTGCATTAATACAAAAAAATCAACAAAAAGCGAAAAACTTTTTGTTAATTAATTAAAATATGTTAATAATAATATCTTATATTTTTTTATTTATTATTATTTAATATTATATTCATACAATGATAAATAATAAATAATAAATAATTATAAAGTTATAAAGGCAAATAATATTCCTGATTGGTAATATTATAAATTATCATTAAAAAATTTTTATTAATAAATGATACATATCAAAAATTTTGAAAAAAATTTTTAATAAAATAATTTGGACATTCAAAAATAATATAGTAGATTAGACTTAGGTTGATTCATTGAAATGATTACAAGTATTTAATTGAAATATTCAATAAGCAAAAGGAATATAAAACTCATTATTAAATTACACAAAAAAGATATATAGGTAAATGTTAAGGAATATTTAATAATAATTTAGAAAATATTAAAAAAATGAATATCGTAAGCTTATAATTAAAGGAAGGATAATTCCCCATGATAAATAAATATTTATTAATGTTATATGTGGTATTATTTGCCATATTATATAGTAATCTGTATGCAAATGATGAAGAATCAAGTTTATTCAGGCTACAGAATTATAATAATTCTGCATTAAAAGTTAAATATTTGAATCGGGATGTCAGAATGTACATTGAACGATTCAATTTAAAATTTCCTGCGATAATCCGTAAAGTGCATATCCAGGCTGAAAGCGAAAAAGGAGCTACTGCATATTTATAATGATGAGGGTGGACTGCCATATCCGATATTTTGCAAAGACCTGATAGAACCCATAAAAATAACGGCAGTCTCAGAAGGAAAACAGGAAATAACTGTAGATATTTTTCAAGAGCTTCCTTTATTAAGCAAACAATTATTTATAAGTGTGGAGGTGATATCCGGAGATATGCACTTGCGGTCAGATAATATAGAAAGAGAACCTGAATGCAGCTCAGACATTGGCGGAGAATATTTCTTTCAGATATTTAAGCTTAACGATAACAGTTATTTATACGGAAAATATTCTTTTTGTATTTCCTTGGATATAGAGGAATATAGTACGAACAGGCAAAAGGTTACTTTTTCTGATATTACCGAAGAAACAAAATTACCGGATAAGGTACATTATAACAGGAGCATCTCATTCTTTGATATAAATAAAGATGACTTACTCGACATTCTCTACGATGGCAGACTATATTTGAATAAAGAAGAATATGAGTTCAAAGAAATAACTGAAAACATCGGACTTGATGGAACTCCTCTTTTTCAGTTTTTTATTGATATTAATCTCGACGGGTTAGAAGATATTGTCTTTGTCAATTGCACTGACAAAAGAGGAGAAAGTTATTTATTTTTAAATCAAGGACAACTACGGTTTTCAAAAAAACAGCTTCTTTTACCGAGGATCGTTAATCCCGTCAGTTTTTCTATAACTGATATAAACAATGATGCATATCCAGATATTTTTATTGCTCAAAGCAATATATGCGAAAGCAGCAAATTGGATGAAGGCATTTTGCACAATCATATTCTGATAAATAACAAGAATAATGGTTTTGTTGATATTTCAAATAAGATATCGGAACTATTTCACATGAGAAATACAAAATCCATCAGATTCATGGATATAGATAATGATTCTGACAGAGATATTTTAATTTGCAGTTTTGATTCATCTTCTAAAATTTTGATAAATGATGGAGATTTAAACTTTAAGGCTGCTGAATTTTTAATTGAAACCAAAGATTCAATTTTAAGCAGAAATAAATATTTACAAGGTTTTAATAAAATTGACATGAATAATGACGGTGTTAATGATTTGATAGTTACAAAAGCAACTAATTTAACAATATCAATATAGATTCAAATTTTCAAAGTATTGAGTTTTATAAAAACAGCGGCTTCCCGGAATACAGTTTTATAAATAAAAAGCCGGAAAGAGACTATTTAAATGAGATAAACGGAGCTGTTGAGACAGGGGATTTAAATAATGACTCATTTGATGATGTTGTTGTCTTTTCTGACTGTGAGTGCAGGTTTCCAAAAGCATATTTAAACAACGGGGTTAACTTTGAAGATATATCACTTGAAAGTGGGATTTGCTTTGCCGATCTGTATAAAGACGGAGCAGTGGTTGATTTGAACAATGACGGATTGCTTGATATTGTATCTTTTGACAAAAAGAGAATCAGGATATTTAAAAATACATCTAAGCAATTGAATAGTGTCCAGATAGATTTTTCTCATGAAAAAAAACGGCGACATCGAAACGAAAAATGACAGAACGGTGAACTGGTACAGCTATGACCTGCATGGGAACGTAAATTGGTTCGTGCAAGATCTTTCACTGATTAACGATAGTGACGTACCAAGTGAATTGGGACGCTTTTTGACTGAAGTGAAATACGAATACGACCTTGTTAGCGGTAACGTGAAAGCAGTCAGCTACAATCCCGGATGGGAGGACAGTTACTACCAGCAGTACTTTTATGATGAAGACAACCGCCTGGAAAAAGTTGAATCGTGCAGAGACCATAGAATGTGGGACAGAGATGCTTCATATTCCTATTATATGCACGGTCCTCTGAAAAGAATTGAACTCGGCGAGGACAGCCTGCAGGGGATTGATTACACATATACCGTTCACGGCTGGCTGAAGGCTATTAACAGCACTACCATGACTAATATACAATATGCTGATCCGGGTAATGACGGCAGGAATGATCCGACACTGGTCAATCCACACCAAAATTACTGCCCTGACGTCTTCGGAAGCATTTACGGCTATTATAAAGAAGACTATATTAACCTCAATGAGGGCTATAACTTCTATCAGCCAAACCACAATTATCTTCAGTATATGGACGGTACGCCAAACCTTTATAACGGCAATATTTCTTCCTGGGAACTCTTGCAGGAAAATAATTTAGTGGGTGGAAAAGTGTTTCAATACGATGTGCTAAACCGCCTCACCAGCGCCTCTTATACTAAGCATGACATCAGTCCCGGCAATAATACATGGCGATTTGCAAATAATCCAAATCAAGCCACTTACTCTTATGATGCAAACGGAAATATTTATGCATTAAACAGGGGTACGGAAATGCTATCCGATTGGATGGACGAGCTGACATACGATTACGTAACCGGAACAAATAAACTTGACGAGCTTGTAGAGTCTGCCGCTGATAATCCGATGATAGACAATGACTTAAAACTCGGTACTTATTCTTACGGCTACGATAAAATAGGCAATCTGAAAACCGATATAAACAACGACATACAAAACATTGACTGGACGCCCGACGGAAAGGTGGAAAGCGTTCAATTTACCGAATTTCATGCGTATGACAGCCTTAACTTCACCTACGACCCGGCGGGAAACAGGGTGAAGAAGATTGTTGTACCTGCGGCTGGTTCCAACACCATTACTTACTATGCGCGGGGGGCAAACGGAAAAGTAAAAGCTATATATGAGTTTGAGTACGACCCCGATGCTGATCCTATTATTTGGAACGAGCCTGAAAGTCATACTTTTAGCATTATCGAATATGGTCCGCCCAGCTCAGCGACAATGAGTCCTACTCATTATATTGCTAATCCGTCTGCAACGATGTGGTACTGGGAGGGCGTAGGGCGATACGTAGTGATGGATGAAAATAATGCTGCTCTGCTGATGAACAACATGCCTAAGGTTTCCGAATGGCATATTTACGGCTCGGAAAGTCACGGGCGCTTTGCCATTCGCAAGCCGGAGCAGCCCCTGAGGTATGTAAATTTGTCGGAAGAGAATTTTGCGCTTGAAAATCCGCCGTATTTTTCGTATATTCCGAGGTTTACGAGGCAACTGCTTTTCAAACAATATGAGCTGAAAGACCACCTTGGAAATGTGAGAAGTGTGATTAGCGACTTGAAAATACCGACGGGACTGCCTGCTCCGCAGCCTGAGTTCATGGCAAAGCTCCTGGCAAGCTACGACTACTTCCCCTTCGGGATGGAGATGCCGAATTTCGGCTATGTGGCGGAAGAATACCGCTATGGCTTTGGTGGTCATGAGAAAGACGACGAAATAAAAGGAAATAGTAATCATCTATCTTTTGGAAATATGGGATATGATCCAAGAATTGGACGGCGATGGAATTTAGATCCTTTTTATAAAGTTTCGGAAAGCAACTACGCAACTTTTTCTAACAATCCAGTTTACTTTGTTGATCCAGATGGTTATGATGTTATTCCTACTAACGATTTATTAGCTAACGAATCAGTAAGTTCATTACTAACACTTGCATCAAAAAATAGTGTCTTTAGAAGTGTCTTGAATGTTTTTTATGAAAATCAAAACCATGTTTACATACATTTAGCCCAGATAAAAAGCGAGGAAGGTATTCCCACTGGCTTTACAAATCCTGCAATAACAGAACCTTGGGGATCCAAGAATAATCCAGTAGGAAAATATGGAATACATCGAATAGTATTAAACAAGGATTTACTTTCTTCTGATAAAAAACTTAATGTTGATAACACATTTGTTTTTGCTTGTATATTACATGAATCAATCCATGCGAGAATGATAGAACGATATAAACAAGATAAATTTAATGAATACCCTGGGCATAAAGATTTTTTGAATCGAGGTGGTGAGTTTCATCACAATCAAATGGGAAAGTTCAATCGAAAAGAACTTATTGATGGAATGATAGAATATGATAATCAATTAAGAGATGAAGGTTTTACAATACCAGATTATCACACAGATGACTGGTACGAAGCAATGTCTTGGTACGGATTAAGAAGAACTCAATCTTGGAAGGATTTTAAAACGGTAAATCCCAAATTAGCGGAAAAATATTCAAATTTAATAAATGAACAAATAGATCTAAATAAAAAAGCTATTGAGGGAGAAAAATGAAAAACATTTATTTGATTCTTATGTTTTTTTTTATATATATTTTTTCTTGTAGCACAGATGAAGAAAAGAAAAAAATTAAAGTTAGAAACAAAGTTAATAACCCAAAAGAAAATCAGATTATTCAATTTACTGATTCAGATGAAATTAATGATCAAAGGAATAATCTTGATAAGGAACTTAATTTCAAAGAAAATTCTCAACTTTTAGACTCATTAAATGTTGAAATTAAAAAAAATAATTGTATTAATTTATCTGAAAAGGATTCAGAGAACTTTCCTGAGAGATTTGATTATTATAGTGAAGTAGAAATTTACTACAAAAGATATATTAACAAAGCATATTCAGATAGTACTTATAAACAGTATTTTAGATTCAATAGGGAAAAATTAGATTCTTTAATTACTAAATATGAAAATAGGAAATAAATATTTCATTATAACTTATCACGATTACTTCCCCTTCGGGATGGAAATGCCCAACTTCGGCTATAAGGCGGAGGAGTACCGCTACGGCTTTAACGGCATGGAGAAGGATAACGAGATGAAAGGCAAGGGGAACAGCTACGACTACGGCGCCATAAGAAAAAAAATATTTTTATATCTTGATTAAAATTAATATTTTACGGCAAACTTTAAAGGATA
>CAZOBD010000095.1:11534-14621 GCA_964577665.1 uncultured Hyphomicrobiales bacterium | reverse complement strand
ATCCGCCGCCTTTTTTTTGATAATATTCGTTCATAGTTTACGTTTAGCTAAATATGGATCCCCCCGGCCCCCTTATGAATAAGGGGGAGAAAACAGGATCCCACCTGCCTTACCTTAAAGGGAGGCTTGGGGAGGGATAAAAAATAAACGGATGAAATTGTTTTTTCCTCTCCTTACCAAACTCCGATTTGGTAAGGACGGTATCTTGAGAAACTGAGTTTCGTTTGAAAAGAGCATTCCCAAATCGGAGTTTGGGAATGAGGAAAAGAGGAAAAAGAGCTGCTATTAAAAAACGGATTCTGGTCAAGGAGAGGTAAAGGCTCGCATACCGTATGGCAGCATGATAGATTAGATTATATCGTTGTTCTTTCCGGAAACGATGGCTCTGATGCAAAAAAGTATCAGGAAAAAGAAGTCATAAAAGCAATTGAAAGGATAAGAAAATGAACTACTCAATCAACATACACTGGTCAGAAGAGGATAAGGTATTCATAGCTTCAATGCCTGAATTTGGTGAGGGAGCTAAAACACATGGCAGTACTTACGAAGAAGCATTAAAAAATGCAAAAGAAGTTATGGAATTATTAGTAGAAAAGTACACTGAAGAAGGACAGGATTTACCGGAACCAGTATTGGTTTAGGATCTCCCCGTCCTTCTTATGAATAAGCGGGTAGATTAGTATCGGCAGGAACACACCCCCTGCCCCCTCTCAAGAGGGGATTATGAATGTAAGTTGGAGTAAAAAAATGTACAGAACAATAGAAGCAATATACGATAACGGAAAACTGATTTTTCCTGAGCAGGAAATGCCTGAGGGAAGGATTAAGATATTGATTACTTACGACGTAAGAGAAAAAGAACAGGAGAAGCAGAAGGAGGAATATCCTGCATATAAAGAAGGAACATATAAGAATCCTGATTTATTAGATGAATTAAGTAAAAAGCTTAAAGGTAAAATGCCGGACGGAGTTGAGTTTCAGAATAAACTGCGTAAGCAATGGCAGGATAGAATGGAACAATTGGAGAAAATAAATGAAATATCTCGTTGATTCTAATATTTTTATTTATGCTTTGAATGACATTGATGAAAGCAAAGTGTTTATTAAGAGAAATTACAATGAAATCAGCATATCATTTATTTCATTAATCGAAGTTCTTTCAAATAATTACTCTGAGGAAGAGTATAATCAAGTAAAGGAGTATCTTAATTATTTTCATTGTTATTATGTAACTGACAGGATAATCGATAAGGCAATTAAGAATACTTATATTAGAAAGATACAGTTACCTGATAATATTATAGCAGCTACTGCACAAATTAATAAATTAAAATTGGTAACTGCTAATGAGAAAGATTTTAAGGGACTGGATATTGAAATAGTTAATCCGTTATCCCCCAGCCCCCTTATAAATAAGGGTTAGATGGAAAAAAGGGGAAATGGAAAAAAGCGGAATAGATGTCAGACACTTTCAAAGTGTCGGACATCTGAAACCTAAGAAAACTTGATGTTTTCCTCTCCTTACCAAACTCCGATTTGGTAAGGACGGTATCTTGAGAAACAGAGTTTCTTTTGAAAAAGGCATTCCCAAATCGGAGTTTGGGAATGAGGAGTTGGAAAATCCCGTTAGGGATTGAATATTTGTAGCAGAAATGATATTGTTCAATTATATCCCGTCAGGGATTAAATATTTAACCGCTATGCGGTAAGATTTTTGTTTGTTGAAAATTTACTACAAATATATAATCGCAGACGCGATAGCCCCCCCCGGCTCCCCCTTATAAATAAGGGGGAGGAAGAAAGAAATACCTCCTTATTTATAAGGGGGAGGAAGAAAGAAAATCCCCCTTATTTATAAGGGGGTTAGGGGGATCGAAACAGGAACATTTATTCCCCACTTATTTATAAGGGGGCAAGGGGTAAAAAAAATGCTGAACGAATATTTACATAAAGCGCTGAAAAAAGCAGAATACAAAATTCTTGAAGATGGAAACTGGTTTGCTTCAATACCGGGATTTCAAGGAGTTTGGGCAAGCTGTTCCTCAATCGAAGAAACACGGGAAGAACTATTGGAAGTGCTTGAAGAGTGGGTGCTTTTGAAATTGAAGGCTGGAGATGAAGTTCCTGAAATTGAGGGCAGCAGTTTGGAATTTTTGCTTGAAGCAGGATGAAAACAGATAGAAAAAGCTTAATAAAAGGTTTGAAAAAATTGGGCTATGAAGGTCCTTATTCAGGAGGAAAGCACCAGTTTATGAAGAATGGTTCTCTGAAAATCAGAATTCCTAATCCCCATCATTCAAAAGATATTGGGATGCCATTGTTTAAGGAAATTCTTAATCAGGCTGGTATATCTTTGAATGATTGGATGGAGAAATAAAAAGATCCCACCTCGGTCCTCCCTTATAAATAAGGGAGGAAGAAAGAAATTCTTCCTTATTTATAAGGGGGTTAGTGGGATCGAAACAGAGTTTCTTTTGAAAATTACATTCCCAAATCGGAGTTTGGGAATGAGAAAAGGAGGAGGTCCCACCTCGGTCCTCCCTTATAAATAAGGGAGGAAGCTAAAAAGGTGTGTCCGATATTGTTCTTTCAAATATATATTTTTAGATTTAAATCTCACGAAAGGATATATTATGATACAATATATAATTGATGAAAAAAATGAAAAGAAAGCCGTTCTCCTCGCTATCGAGGATTATAACGCTTTAATTGAGAGACTTAATGAGCTTGAAGATTTATTTGACATAATGACTGCTGACCGGATTGTGAAGAATGACGACTTTCTTCCTTTCGTCAAGGAGAACTACTTAAATGAAGTATAGTATTACTATTTCACGGACAGCCGATAAGAATCTCAAGAATATTCCTAAGATGTATATGAAACAGATATTCACTAAAATTGAGGAACTAAGTGAAAACCCTTATCCGAAGGATTCTAAAAAATTAAAGGGCAGCGATTATTACAGAATTATAGTGAGCAGCTATAGGATAATTTATTCTATTGTCAAGGATATACTCAAAATTTTTATAGTTAATATTTCTCACAGAAAAGATATTTATAATAAACTGAACTGACATGAAAATCCT
>CAZOBD010000095.1:0-11434 GCA_964577665.1 uncultured Hyphomicrobiales bacterium | reverse complement strand
AGCCTTATTGTGAGGCATGTGGGCGGGGCTTTGGCTTATGCCCCCGTGTTTGACAAAAGGGTTTCGGTCAGGTATGAAGGCGCCGGTTCAATAATTGCCGGGCCTGAAATACCCGTTGACAGCACGGTGCTGAAAGACCTGTGGGTTTACAACAGCGGCGGCATTTACCTGAGCAGCGACGTAACGGTGAACGATACACTTTCGCTGGCTTCAAATATAAACACAGAGGTAACGGCAGAAAAACACACCCTTACGCTGACTTCTGCCATAAACCCTGAATTTGTTTACAAAAATGCTGAGATAGACGGCCGCTTCCGCAGGACTAATCTCGGCTCGCCCGGGGATACTGTCCGCTTCAATAATTATTACACCTGGGCGCTTTTCACGGATTCGACAGCCCAGGACGGCGTCGCCGAGCTGACCTTCCGCGTAAAGCCGCAGACGCTTCCTCCGTTCTTACAGCCGGGTGAAATGAAGGTTTACAGATATATTCAGATAAGCGCGAGGGATGAATTTTACAATCCCGTTACTCAGGGACTTGACATGAGGCTCGGCTACGGCTGGCGGCATATAAACAGCGATACTGCAAGAGACGAAACAAAAACGCTCCGCCAGAAATTTGAGGAACTGATTTTGCAAAGATGGACGGGCTCCGAATGGTTCGACATAAAGTCATCCATACCTGAAATAGATGCAGAGGAGGGGTGGGCTTATGCGTGGGCATTCGGTTTTGCTGAAAACATCTCTGCAACGGGCGATTTTGCCATAGGTCTTCCCGGCGGCTCGAAGATGACACTTCAGGCTCGAGTTTTTCTGGAGGGACCCTACCGCTGCGGCGAAATGGCTGTCGATTTGGCACAAAGTGGTATGTTAAGCACTACTCCGCCTAATATTTACCCATATAATCTGGATCCATTCCGGCAGTTTATCAGTGTCGAATCCGTACCGGACTCGGTAGTTGACTGGCTGCTGCTGGAGTTCAGAAAACTGCCCGCAGGCACAGAGCGTTATTACAAGACTGTGTTTCTGCGCTATGACGGCAAACTAGTTGACCTTGACGGAGTTTCTCCGGTTACTTTTAGTCCGTCAGATATTCAGACGGGAGATTATTATATAGTGGTAAAGCACAGAAATCATCTTGCGATTATGACCGAGCAGCCAGTAAAGATGTATCCTGAAAATCTGGTAAATTATTCTCTCGACCTGACAGAACCGGGTAATCTGATGGGACGGCGCAGCTCGGTAAAGGAGATAGGATTTGACGTGCAGGGTTCTATTTTGTTTGGTATGATGGCGGGCTATGATATAAACGATAACTATGAAATAGATGATGAAGACCTTGATGCTTTCCTCCAGTCAAGGGGCAGAAGAGGTTATGAATACTATGATATAGACATGAACGGCATCGTAACTACAAAAGATTTGAATATGCCCTGGAACAACAGGGGAGAAAAATCTAACGTACCGAAATAAAAAAATGAGATATTTTAAGATATATATACTATTGTTTTTTTTTTCATGCTCCGCGCCGGTTTTCTCGCAGGAGCGTGACACTATTGCATTACTTCACATAACAAATATAATGCTGAAAAGCGCCGACACTCTTGAGTTCGATATTGAACTGCATAATATCGGCGAGTGGAAACGCGTCGCAAACGGCACTTTTTATATAAGGACTGGAGACGGGGACAGTTTTGATATAGATGCCAATCCTTTGAAGCTGGATTATATTCCCGGGAGCAGCGAACTGAATATGGGACCTATTTCGGGGCCTTCGATGCTGCCTTTGACTGATTACAATATGTATCAGGATATAAAAAGAGACACTGTAATTATCACATTAGTCGGTCCCAGGGAGTTTGGAAACTGCACTATGGCAGCGCCTGATGATAAAGTGCGTATAGGCAGTTTTCAGCTGACGACGCAAAATCCGATTACTGACAGCACGATGATACCCGAACAGCTTTACTGGCTGAGACCGTATGATTTTTATCAGGCGAGCGCCTATAAAACGGAATCGGATACATCAATTTTTGGCGTACCGAGAGCTTTGAATGATAACATCGAGTTTGACGACTGGTGCCACACAGCGGTAAGATATGTAAGCGATTCCGGCACGGAGCCTTGTATGATAGTACATCTTGAGGGAGACTATGTCGGCGGCAGGCAGGTGGAACTCAATTGGTTTTCCGAATGTGAGACTTATAACAGAGGTTATATTCTGCGAAGGGCAATGCAGCCTTACGCAACAAAAGACAGAAGCCTTTTGAAATTCGACAGCGTAATTGCCCGGTACGACGGTCCACGTCCGGAAGATAAAGAGTTGATAGGTCTGGGCACAAGAAAACCCGGAAGAAACTATCAATATACTGACATGGTTCCTATAAGGGGAGTGGAGTTTTGTTATGAGCTGTCTTATGTTGATTTTAAATATGAAGAACATCCTCTTGACACTGTTTGTGTAGTAATTCCTAATGCTGTAATAACTTATGCGCAGCCTAACCCTAATCCTTTTGATTATGACACTCAGGTGAAATATAGAGTGGATGATAACGTTATGCTGATATGTGATGTGTATGACGTGCAGGGAAAAAAAGTAGCAAATCTGATAAATGATTATGAAGACGGCAGCTATACTGAAATAGGATACCACGATGTTCGTTTTGTTGCTCCGGAATTGGCGTCTCAGGGACTTTACAGCATAGTTTTTATCGCTTATCCGCTGGACGATCCCAGCGTCGAACTATCCAGAGCCATCGTTAAAGTACAGCTAATAAAGTGATTTATAAGCGAACAGAGATATGCGATGAGATATTTGTAAGATTATATGCTGAACAATTAATAAATATAATGCGATTGAAGTGAAAAAATTAGTTATAAATATTTTTTTTTACTTATTGTTTTTGCCGCTTTTTGCAAACGGGCAAAATGATATTCCAATTGGAATACCAAGCGAATATCTTGATGTCCGGGTACAGCCAAACAATGACACTTTGCTTTTCAGGCGCCAGCAGACTGAATGGTGGTTTGGTCTAAACGGCGGTGTAAATATGAATATGTATTTCAATGATCTGAACGTTCCCAGATATTTATATGGTTATGTAAGCGGAGAAAATCTGAGTGAAGAGTATCAAAGAGAACTTGTCGATTTTCCAATGAGTACCGGGGCGGGATGGTTCGTAGGTTTAGCCGGAGAGTATATGCAGCCGGGTGAGGAATGGGGTATCGGTTTGAAAATATTTTTAATGGACGTCAGGGAAACGACAGCCGAAACTGATCCATTGAATGACACTATAGAAACTCAGTATGTAGCTTCAAATGTTTTCAATTATATTACTTTCCAGCCTTCTTTTCGTTACAATTTTCCATCATGGCGTTTCCCCGGACTGCATATTTACGGAGGAGCGGATATTGAAGTTAAAACAAATATTGATACACGGATAAACAAAAAATTTAAACATACATCTTATATTGACGATACACGAACGCTGGAAATGGACGGAGAAAACGTCAGGCTCGGTTTTCATTTCGGGCTGGGTCTCGACATGTTTGCAGGAGATATTTGGAACCAGTTTCGCGGCAGGGTTACACCATTTGTTGATGTTCATATCGGGACAAATATTCTTGATGACTTCGGTTCGGACAGAAACACCATTTTTGCCAGAGCAGGCTTCTCAATTCGCTTCAGCCGTGACAGAACAGTTATTGATACTTTGAAATTTGACTCTACTTATCTTCCTCCACCCATGGCTTCTGCTGATTTAGTTACCGAGCGCGGGATTACATTTAGTTATGAGCCCTCTTTATTCATGGGAGAAGAGCTTGCAGTTTTCGAACAGCCTCAAGTGGAAGAATTTGCTGAGGCTGAGGAGGGGATAGTAGGCAAAGCAGATGTCAGTACAAAACCTTCTGCAGAACCTGAACCTCAGGAAACTTACACCATAGAACCGGATAAAACCCAAAGATTCAGCTATCCGACTTCAAGTTATGTGCAGTTGACTGATGAAATAAAACGATATCTCGATGCTGTTGCCAACTATATGAAGACAAATCCCGATTATGTTTTACAGCTCTTTGGCCACTCCGATAACCTTGGTACAGCTCAGCAGCAGGAAGAGCGTGCTGCCGAAAGAGCAAGAATTGCCAAGCGCTATTTAATGGGTAAAGGCATAGAATTCGGAAGAATTTTTGACAGAGGCGACGCTGCACGAGCTCCTATTGGTAACGTTATGACAGAATCCGGACGCAGGCAGAACAGAAGAATCGAAATAGTAATAAGACAGAGATAAAAATTAATAATAATTAAGAAATAATTTTTTTGATTTAAAATTTTATAGTAACTTTGAGAAAATATTTTTGAATTTAAAAGGATAAAGATGAGTTCCGAAGAAAAATCGATTTGTATTGTAGAAGACAATAAATCAATCAATAAGCTTTATACTACTCTTTTAAATAAAGCCGGATTTCAGGTACAGGCTTTTTTTGACGGTCAGAGCGCTTTCGATTGGCTAAAAAAAAATAAAACAAATTGCGTTTTTCTTGACATTCTTTTGCCTGATATGAGCGGTCCCGATCTTCTTAACATGATAAGAGAACTGCCGCACGGCAAAGATTTTCCTGTAATAGCTGTAACGGGGTTTGCTCACGGCAAAGATAAAGAACAATTTCTTTCTCTCGGATTTGATTTCTATATTTCCAAACCTATTAATACAGGTACTTTCGTAAGTCAGGTCAGCGAAGTTATTAATAAATTTAAAAGCAGCTGACTTTAGAATAGAATTATTATTAGAAACCACTTAAATCAAATTTAAGATTATGCAGGTAAACCAAAATCAGGTTGAATCCGGTTCGTATGAATCAATATTAAAGCAGGCATCCCGTCAAAAAGGTAAAATATTTTCATTTTCAAAGACTTATCCGGCTTTTATAATTCTTTTAATTGCTGTTGGTTTCAGCTTTTTAATGCTGTATCTGGCAAACCTGTACGTCGCGAATGATAACCGAAACATTTTCGATAAAGCTGTGAATTCTGTAATGAACAGACTGAATTTAAAATATCAGGAGAATCTGCAGATAATTAATTCAATGCAAAGCCTGTTTATCCAAAAAAATAACAATATTGCTTATCAGGTGTTTGATCTTTACGGCTCAATTTCGGCAAATGCCTATGAATCAATAATAAGCATGAGCTATGTGCCAAAAGTGGAAGATGAAGAACTCGGTAATTTTATTTATCTTGCCTATGCCCAGATATGGGGATATAAAATTTACCCAAAAGGAAAAAGAGATGTTTATTATCCTATCTATTACATAGTACCCTTTGATAAAACGAATGAATACCGCAGTGGTTTTGATTTCGGAACCAGAACTGACATTCTGGGTGCCATGCTGAAAGCAAGAGACAGCAATATGATAACTGCCAGCCCGGTAATGTATGTCCGTCCGGACACCTTAGGGTTTTATCTTATTGCTCCTACTTTCCATGATGACAGCAGCGGTAAACCTCTTACCGAACATAGAAGAATAAAATTATTTGACGGAGCACTGCTGGCAGAAATAAATGCAAAACACTTTTTCAAAGAAGCCTTATCCAGAAAAGCTCCCACCGACTCAAGTATAGTTTTTAAATGTATCTATGAAAAAGATAATTACAGTCAGGATGTTTATGTATCGGAAAATGCCGATTTGCTTTCCGAAGAATATGAATATATTTCTGAAACAAGGATAATGAATATAGCAGATAAAGAGATAATAGTTAAGTTTCAAACTATACCCAATTTCGGGGGTACTTTCAAAGAAATACTTCCATGGCTGGCTTTCGGGCTTTCTCTGCTTCTCGGACTTGTTTTGTTTTTCCTTGTTTTATCAATTACGACAAGCCGGGCAAGGGCATTAGACCTTGCGGAAAGGATGACCAGGTCGCAGCGGAGAATTGTCGAGTCTTCTAATGATATCATCGCAGTTCTTTCTTTTGAAGGTACTTGGAGATCAATGAATCCTGCTTCAGAATTCATTTTTGGATTTAAACCATCTGAAATGATCGGTTCTCCAATTGACACTCTGTTTTTCGATGAGGAAGATAAAGTTAAATTCTACAAACTAATAGAATCCGCAGAAGAAGAGACTACCGAAAGATTAGACCTTCGTATGAAAAACAGAGAAGGTGATTTGGTCTGGATTAGCTGGAGCTTATCCATTTCAAAAGCTGACAATAATGTTTACAGTATCGGAAGAGACGTTACTACTGAGAAACTTGCCGAAGAACAGGCTCTTATCCGCAGCAAGCAAATCCGGCTTGCCGAACAATTTGCTCGTGAAGGCAGCGAATCTAAATCAATTTTTATGACGAAACTCAGCCATCAGCTAAGAAACTCTTTAACTTCCATATTAGGTTATCTCCAGCTTCTTTCAAACGGGATATATGAGGATGAAGAGGAACGTGACAGCTTTATAAAACTCGCGGAGGATAACTCGGAAGAGTTGTTTACATTTGTCTCTGATATGGTGGAAGTTGCTCTTGCAGATAAAGAAGGAACGTTTGAAAGCATGAAAAACATACCGCTTGCAGATACAGTTTATGATTCAAAGAATAAAGTTATCAAATCTGCAGAAGACGGAAGAGACATTGAAGTTGAATTTTTAGAAGGCAAAGAAAGTCATGTAATTGCAGAGAGAAAGATTATTTCCGATTCTTTTGAAATGATATTTACTGCAATGACCGAAAACTCAGAGAAAAGCAAACTGCAAATAAATGCCATTGATAACAGTTTTGAAGGAGCCATGGAGATTCAAATACTTTCCGGGCCTAATGAACTGGTTTCGGACATGATTGAAATATACAAACAAAACTCTTCAAATCTGATAGATGCCGTTAAAAAAGACAAGCATGATATTATTCTTAATTTTGCCCGTGCAGCCTCTACCTTCAGGATGATGAACGGCTCTATGACGGTCGATACTTTTGGCGCAGAGGACGGCAATCTTGTACAAATATCCATGCCGCTTACGAAAACGACATAATCATTTAAACCAAAATTTATCGTTAGAATATGTTGAATTGTCTTAACTTCCAAAATATTAACAGCTTAACCTCTTGAGATTACTTTAAGTGGTGTGTTCCTAAGCTGTTTGAAAAAAAAGAAGGTTACATTTCTAATAAACATTTTGGTTGAAAAATTTTATGCAGATTTCAAAACCATCTCTTATCCTTGACGAAGCAATAGCGAGAAATAACATCAGAAAAATGGCTGAAAAAGCCCGTAAACACAGTCTTAGATTCAAGCCACATTTCAAGACTCATCAATCTGCAGAAATAGGAGAGTGGTTTCGCGATGAAGGAGTTTCTTCAATAACTGTATCTTCTGTAACGATGGCGAAATATTTTTCTCTAAGCGGCTGGAATGATATTACTATTGCTTTTCCCTACAATCCTCGGGAACTTACCGAATATGATGGATTGGCACAGAATTGCAGAGAACTTAATATCCTTGTTGAAAATGAGGAAAGTCTGTACTTCATTGAAAGGTACCAGAAAAACAAGTTAGGCGCTTATATAAAAATTGATACCGGCAGCAAAAGAACAGGTGTATTATCACATAAGATTCAAAATATTGAAATATTAGTCTCAAAGATTCATAAATCTGAAAAGATTGATTTCAAAGGATTTCTCACTCATGCCGGACATACTTACCACGCTTCCGGGAAAGAAGAAATTCTAAAGATACATAATGAATCAATAAATCAAATGAAAGTCGTGAAAGAAAAATTCGGCGGAGAAGTCTCAATTGGTGACACTCCATCCTGCTCTATTGCAGATGATTTTTCAGGTGCCGACGAAATACGTCCGGGAAATTTTGTTTTTTACGATTGGATGCAGTATAGTTTAGGGGCATGCTCTTTGGACGATATTGCCGTATATATGCTTTGTCCCGTAGTCGCAAAACATCCGGAAAGAACCGAGATTGTTATTTACGGCGGAGCTGTTCACTTTTCAAAAGATAATATTAAAGAAAAAGGCATTAAAATTTTCGGCAGACCAATTGAATTAAACGGCAGTAAAATCGGTTTACCCGTTGAGAAATCTTACTTAAAATACATTTCACAAGAGCATGGTGTTATAAAAGCTGATGAGGAGTATTTCAAGAAAGCCAAAATCGGTGGATTAGCGGCGGTTTATCCGGTTCATTCATGCCTTACGGCAAATCTTATGAAATCATATCTGCTTGAAAGCGGCAAAAAGATAAAGATGTTCAGTTAGCATCCTTGTTTTTATCTTTTAATATTTGCAATAATTAACTTAAATTGCAAGTAAAAACGAGGCAGATTTGCAAAGCACAAGAAAAGAAAGAACAGCGTGGTATTTCTATGATTGGGCAAACTCAGCATTTGCCACTACCGTAATAGCCGTTTTTCTCAATCCATATCTTACTGCCATTGCCGAAAATGCTGCCGGTCCGTCCAGATTTCTAAGTATCTTCGGCTTAAAAATATTTGCAGGTTCTTATTACGAATATGTCATAGCAGTTTCAGTTTTTCTCCAGCTTCTGATATTACCTGTTATTGGAGCAATAGCCGACTATTCCCACAGAAAAAAACTTCTTTTGGGAATTTTTGCATATCTGGGGGCTTTTTCGACTATGGCTATGTTTTTCATTGCCGGTGAATCTTTTATGCTCGGGGGGCTGCTGCTTATAATCGGCAATCTCAGCTTTGGCGCTTCGATGGTTATGTACAATGCCATTTTAAACGATATAGCCCCTCCCGAAAGACGCGATGCCGTATCGTCCATCGGATGGGCTTTCGGCTATCTGGGCGGGGGGATACTGCTTGCTCTGAATCTTGTTTTTTATTCAATGTCCGGCGAACTTTTGAAAGGCTTTGAAAATCCAGAAGGTATGGCTGTCAGGATAAGCCTTTGTTCCGCAGGGATTTGGTGGGCTGTTTTCACTATTCTGCCGATGATATTTTTACGGGTAAGAAAAGCACATAAGCCCCTGCCGAAAAATGAGAGATTTCTAACTTTCGGTTTCAGGCAGTTTTTCAGAACTCTTAATGATGCAAAGCATTATCCGAAAACATTCATTTTTCTGCTGGCATTTTTCTTTTACAATGACGGTGTACAGGCAGTTATTATTTCTGCTGCAAAATTTGGCAATGTAGAGCTTGGGCTTGGCATGTCAACCCTTACGCAGGTTATTCTGATGGTACAGTTTATGGCATTTTTCGGAGCTTTGCTTTTTAATTATCTGGCGAAGCTGTTAAACACAAAAAATGCAATATTGCTAAGTCTTGTGATTTGGATAGCAGCGGTTCTTTATGCTTATGTTTTCCTGCACGACGTTACCGGTTTTTATATTTTGGGAGCATCCATTGCAATTGTATTGGGAGGAACTCAGGCTCTCAGCCGTTCGCTTTACTCTAAAATGATTCCTTTGGGAAAAGAGGCTGAGTATTTCAGCCTTTATGAAATAAGCGAAAAAGGAACGAGCATGCTCGGTCCGCTGATGTTTGGCTTAACGCTTCAGTTTACCGGTTCATACAGGCTGGCGATATTATCTCTGGCTGTCTTTTTCGTAATTGGCATGATTTTACTGCTGACGCTTAATGTTAAAAATGCAATTGAAGAATCTCGGAGGCAGCCGGTATAAATGAAAGTGCAGGAAAATATCGGTAAGATTAGCTGGTCGATGGCAGACAAGCTTCTTTATATTCTATACGGTTTTGTAATGTTATTTCAAATAAAGGCTTTAGTGCCTGAGGAATTCGGAGTTTATTATCAGTTTAACAATCTTCACATCTGGATTTTTATCGTCAGCGATTCTTTTGCTCTGCAGAGCATAATCCAGTTCGGCGCCGTCAGGGAAAACCGTCCGAAGGTGAACCTGCTTGCTCTTTTTCTTCATGCCGGAATTACATTAGGCGCGGCGGCTCTGCTTTTCCTTTTCAAAGAGGGGATAGGAGACCTAATAAACCAGCCCAGATTCGATGAAATTGCGCTTTATCTGCCTTTGCTGGCGATGCTGTTCATCCCGAGGACATACTGCATAAAATTTATTTACAGAGAGCATAAAATGCACTTCTTGTTTTTTGTAAACTTTGCATGGCTGGGAACGATGACCGCGCTTACAGTTTGGATGCTTTTAACTAAGTCAATGCTTTTATTTGAGGATATGGTTTTTATCTCGTATTCAGGGGCTTTTGTCAGCTCGATTGCCGCTGTTGTCTTAACTTTCAAGTATTTAGAGTTTTCATTTAAAGGAGATTTGAGTTTAAAAAAAGTAAGTTCCTTCGGACTTCCTCTGATGCTATACAATTCACTGCAGTCAATGCCAAAGCTGCTTGATGTGTATGTTTTAGGCTATTTCTTTTCCTCTTCGGCAGTTGGGATTTATTCATCGGCGAAAGTGCTTTTCCGCTTTTTTGAGGAAGCTTTGAACGGCGCTCACGGTTTGGTCTATCCGGCGGCGGTCAGGAAGGTTACACAGGAAAATTACAAAGAACTTAACGACCTTATGACCAAAGCTGTTTCCTTTATGGTTGTATCATTCGGTATTATAATTATTATGCTCGAAATCGGCTTGTCTGATTTTATTGTCAGAACGTTTCTCTCTGAAAAATACGTACCGGCAATAGACCGCTTCAATCTGCTGGCTCTCGCCGGAGTTGTGCTGCCGCTTTCCGTTCTTTCTTCGGTAATAGTGGCTGCAGGTAAACCTGGCACCGTTTTGAAAATTGTACTTATTTCCATTGCGGCATCCGGGGTTGTTTTCTTTGTTTCGGGTTTAAGCGGCGCTGAATCTGCGACACCGCTGGGTTATATGACCTATATTTTTGTTTCAAGTCTGCTTTATTTTGTGTATGTTAACAGAAATTTCGGATTCAAAAAGCGGGATTTATTTCGCGCTTTCGGTGATTCGAAGCATTATCTTAAGAAATTTTTAAAAAGGGTAAAATGAAACTTCTTTTACTGCTAAATGGATACAAAGAAAACCTTTTCAGGGCGCATAATCTCAGCCCGGAAGAGTTTAAAACCATAAAAATAGACGATAAAGACCTTGCAAAGCCGAATACAGTCATAGGATTGATGAAGCAGAATGATTACGAAAAAGTGTATTTCGGGTGCAGGGAACTTCAATTGCAGCGTTTCCAGATTTTTATGAAAGTTTATATCTTTCTTTCCGGCAGAAAATCCGAAATTATTGACGAACTTGGCAGTTCCAATCCGTATTCTTTTGGAAAACTGCTTTTTACGGAAATACCCGTGCTGACATTTGAAATTTTGATGAGCGGGCTGGCTGCGGCTTTTTATCACATAAAGTATCCCCTTGATAAATATGTGTTTATGAAGAAGTAAGAAATTTGATGAGAAAGCCATGATATAGTAAAACACATAAGGGGATGATTATTTTTAGCAGATTTGCCATATATTGAAGAA